>CALMMI010000054.1 GCA_937868245.1 uncultured Ignavibacteria bacterium
TTTGATGTTTGGCATGTAAAGCAATTGACCTGAATTTTTCTGTTCTTTTTTGCATTTCTAATGCATATTGATCAATTAAAAATGCACTTGATCTCACTTCTATGCCTGCAATTGCTTTTTTGACATAATCTGTAATAGTATGATGAGAAACTTGACTAATATCCAATCCTAAATTTTTATCAAAATCTGTTTTTCTAAAAATTAACAGGTCTGGTCTTTTGCCTATAGTATCAAGTTCAGTTTGGAAGTCTTGGTAGAAATTATCAAAACCCTCTTCACCTGCAACCAAATCGTCAGATTTGCCATATTTTACTGCAATAAAATTCTTGGAAGTTTCATTTATTGCTCTTGTTATAAGATTCTCAGCCCAATCTCCTTGTTCTTTATTAGTTATAAAATTAGAAGAAGCTTGGGTTGGTGTTCTTGAAGGGTCACGTGGTAGGTCAAAATTAACAAGTGAAGAAGAGATGTTTTTAGTCAACTCTCTTATTTTATCATAATAGTTCATTTATTCTCTACATTATGTGTGGTTTGCTACTAATCAGTTTAAGTTTTGAAGGTGATATCAGTGTGAATCAACTAGAGGGAATTTGAGAATTAATATAAAACCTTCATAACTGTCATAATATTAGAAACTCTATCCAAATGCATAAGTTCTGGATTATTGACGGGAGTTTGATGTATTGATAGTTTTCTTCAGCGAAACTACACATAATCCTTTGAAAGACCAAGAAGAAACTATTTTCATTGTTTTTTATTCGTACTTACTTAATTCTTATATCATACTTACGTGCATACAACACATATTTACTAACCAACAAAATATCCGTCAATCCTTGATTACCTTTCAGAGTTTTCGTAATTTGCAGCCGAATGTTTCGTTTTGTTCTACTACGAAGGAACTTTAATGCTTGGATTTCTCCGCTCAACCATCTTGAGCAAAATTGTAATGGCTGTTTCCGGGGCGGCAATAGTGGGGTTCTTGATTGCCCATCTCTCCGGTAACCTCCTTGTTTTCGGAGGACCTGAAAAGATAAATGCGTATGGTCAGGGGCTTCGTGATTTAGGTCCGCTTCTTTGGGTTCTGCGTATCGGTATTTTGGTGTTCTTTGTTTTGCACATCATTTCATCGATTTACCTTGCCGACAAAAACCGCTCTGCACGTCCGGTCAGCTACGCTAAGAAAAAATCCATTCAATCCACAATCGCCTCGCGCACGATGTTCTATTCGGGGGTGACGATTCTAACCTTTGTTATCTACCATTTGATGCACTACACATTTGGTATGATCCAACCGGACTTTTATCACGGTGAATATATTCTTCACGATGGGCGTACAGTCCATGATGTATATTCGATGATGATTCACGGATTTACCAATCCTTTTATAGTGGTAACATATTTATTGGCAATGACATTCGTATGTATGCACCTTAGCCATGCAATTTCAAGTGCATTCCAAACACTGGGCTTCAATCACACAAAATACAACGGGATAATCAAAACGGCAGGTATCGGACTGGCAACTATCCTTTGGCTCGGGTATATGTCCATTCCGTTTGGAATAATGGCAGGTGTGCTTAAACTTACAAATGGGGGACATTAATAATGATAACTCTTGACTCAAAAATACCGTCGGGACCAATCACCGACAAATGGGATAAACATCGTGCGGAAATGAAACTTATCAACCCCGCCAACAAGCGTAAATACACGCTTATCGTGGTCGGGACAGGGCTTGCCGGCAGTGCAGCAGCGGCATCGCTTGCCGAACTTGGTTATAATGTAGAATGCTTTACATTCCATGATTCTCCACGTCGTGCGCACTCGATTGCAGCACAAGGGGGGATTAACGCAGCTAAAAATTATCAGAACGACGGTGACAGTATTTGGCGGCTTTTCTACGACACGGTAAAAGGCGGCGACTTCCGCGCCCGTGAAGCGAATGTGTACCGTTTGGCACAGGTGAGCGTAAATATCATCGACCAATGTGTGGCA
>CALMMI010000055.1 GCA_937868245.1 uncultured Ignavibacteria bacterium
TAGAATTAAAGATAAAGGGAAGTATGGATTTGCAGATGCAAAGACCGGGAAAATTGTAATCAAACCACAATTTAAAGCCGCATTTCCATTTAAAAATTTAGTGGCAAAAGTAGGGGACAGTTGCATATTAAAATCCGATGGGGAATATCACTATTGGGTCTGTAAAAACTGGTATCTGATAAATAGATTAGGGCAGAAAGTTGGTGTACCTTCTGATAAAGATTGATAGGTTATTATTTAGATTACCTGTTATCCGTATCAATGTAGAATAAAAATTGTCGAAAACCTCCGGTCAGGTGTTTACAGACCTGCATTGCCAGATTGTAAAAACAAAGCAGTCAAGACAGTTCCTACAACTACCGTACATTAGGTTGTCATAAAACTGTAGAGACGCACCGTAGTGCGTCTCAGAATTGTGCAGGTTTCCGTAGTACAGGAGACACACTACTGTGTGCCTCTACGTTGATATATCCACTCAATACACGCCGACATACAACTGCCTTGACCCAATGGCTACTATCTGCTTGTAAATTTATTTGTCTCATCAATATTCAAAGAATTACTCGAAAGCCATTTTGCAAAATCAATATATTTATCTTTATTCTCTTTATACCATTTTTGAAAGGTCTCTTCTTCACCATTCATTAGCAGCCAATAATTGTATGCTTCAAAATGACCTGCATCCAGAATCTTCTTTTGGAATTCGATAAGCACATTTGGACATTCCTTATTACTTTCCATTTCGTAATAATGCTCAATAGTTTTTTGCCTGAGTGCATGAAGGTTCTTTAAGTTAATTACCTGCTGCCCTAAAGCAACTGCCATTGCAAAAGACTTTCCGTAATAAAAATTCACAGGATATTTAATTACTTTTGTTCCTGAGCTTGAATCAATTTTTACACTAACAATCTTTGAAAAAGTAATAGAAATAGAAGTATCATTTTTGTACGTTACATTCTTTTTATAAGTGTCATATAGTAACTTGCTTATTTCCATTTTTCTTTTGGTATTAGTATCAATATTCAAATATATTTCACCATACATCATACCCCAAAAAGATTCTGAAGTACTGCAATACAATTTAGCAGCTCTATAATAATTGGAAGGGAACATCGGCTCAGCATTAATACCAGATTCATACGATTGCAATGCAGCATTGTAATCCTGCTTGTTAAATTGAACATTACCCATTTCTAAGTACAAACTACCGGACTTTGGGAATTTAACTAATCCTTGTTTATATGTTTCGATGGCTTTATCAGGTTTTCCCATTAGGTCGTAGCTGTTACCCAGAAGTTGAAAAAAATCAAAATTCACATCTTTATGAGTAAGATATTTTTCTAGGACATTATTGGCTTTTTCATATTTTTTATTTAAGTAGTATGCATATGCAATTTCATACTGAATAGTGATTGCTTCCGGCATGAGTTGCCAGGCTTCTTCTAATGAGTTGATGCTTTCATCATATTTCCCATTATCCATTAACTGTATTCCTTCTTTATATTTTGCCCGTGCTTTTATTTCGTTTTCGGTTTGGGAGTAAACAGTTTGGGGGGTGATTCCTGCCAAAAATATGAGGAACCCAATAAGAAGTAAAGATTGTTTCATTGGAGGAGATGGATAATGAGGGAATATTAAATTATGTCACAATTGTAAGGAGAACTGCAATTATAGACAAAATACTTGAAAATATAGTTACAAATATACGAATAAGGTGGGGTAAGTTGGATATTTTCGGGGGAGTTCTTTAGAATATTGGTATAAACCAATTGTAGATTTTATTCTCCTTTATTAATCAGTTGCACAATCCACTTACGTACAAGTAAAAGCGGTATAACTCCCAACACTCCGAACGACATATCAATAAATTGCCAAAATACGGGAATACCCCGTATCGGTCCGCAAATTAAAGCAAGTGGAATTACCAAAATACAAGAAATAATTCCAAATTCAATTACCCAAATATTTTTAATGGGGTCACGGAGTGGTCCGATAAATAAAATGGCGATAACGATATGGGCAAATGCAAGCCAGTCGGTTCCATACGCAATAAATGGATATTTAGCGGAGGTTTCGGTTAGTCCGGTGTGAACTGTGTTAATCCAAAGGGAGAGGGCGGGGAGTAACTGCTGAGAGTATGTGCCTGAACCGAAATAGTGTTTTAATATGTTTAATTCCCATACAAGCGGAAATGCAGTTACACCACTGATTACCAACCCGACGATAAATAGCGTAATCATCAGTTTGATTTTTCTGAGGAGTGGTGTTCTATTTATAATCATTATCTTTAAATGGTTATGGAGAAACATTCCCTATGTGAACCTATGTGCCTATGTGTCTAAAAAACCGGCCTAAACACATAGGCTCATAGATCGAAACATTAAATATCACTTTATTATACCTTTATACGGATTTACCCCTGTCCATTCAGGAAATGAAAATGCAGACATGCTTGTATCTATCAAAACTTCCATTTCATTTTGATTTGCCTCTTCATAGTATTCATTCTGTCCGTTTTTTGCACCTTTAGCAAAAGTAAATCCCGGCTTAAACGCCTTTGTCCAATCGTTCCATTTGGTTGTAGAGTCTGCACCTACATACACGATACCTGCCCAGTTCAATGCACCCCAAACTTTTGCATCGTTGGTAATTCTAAACCCATTGGGGTCTTTTCCTGAAAGTTTTGTTGGTGATGTAACCAGCACGAACGAGCCGACACTGAAACTTCCGGGGTCAGAAGAAGAACGGTTAACAGCCTCGAGGGGTAAGGTGTCATTAAAACCGATTGTAAATGTATTTGTTGCTTTATTCACAAAACCATCACCATAATAATATAAATAATTAGATGAACCGGAATTGATAATCCAAGAACCAACAAAATACGCATCATCTGGAATAGTAATATTCTTAGGATTTGATATTTTCCCGGTAAAAGAATATTTATATGTTGGGAATTCCTTTTTTGTTGGATTTGTACTTGCATCAGAACAAGCACCCAAAATACCGATGGTAAGAAGAGCAAATGTAACAATGAATATTTTCATAGGTCTATCGTGTAAAAGAATTGTGAAAAATATTGAAATAAATATATCCTATTTACTATTGGAATTGTGTGGATTTATACCTGTCCAGTTAGGGAATTTATAATTGGACATTGAAGTATCTATAGTAATCTGCATGTCCTTCAGATCAGCAGGAGCAAATTCATCAAAAGTTGTACCTTTGTCCACACCTTTTGCAAAAGAATACCCCTGATGGAAATCTTTTGCCCATGTTCTCCAGTCCACTTTGGAAGAATCTCCGCCAATATAAATCATTCCTGCGAAGTCTAAACCACCATAAAACTTAGCACCTGATGACTCAAATTCCTGTTCTGAAAATATACCTGAAATTTTAGTAGGTGAAGTAACTAACAACCCAAAACCTACACCCAACCCTCCATCTAAATTAGTATTTCTGTTCATTGCTATTGCAGGTAATGTGTCGTTAAAACCAATCGTAAACGTACCTGTGAATGTATCAATATGGCTCTCACCAAAAAAATATGTATAATCAGGGCTACCTTTAGACACATCCCATCCGATAGCAATATATGCATCTTTAGGAATTGGAATATTCTTAGGATTGGATATTTTCCCGGTAAATGAATATTTGTAGGTTGGGAATTCCTTTGTAGTAGGGTTAGTACTTGCATCAGAACATGATTCCAATATACTGATTGCCACAAGAGC
>CALMMI010000056.1 GCA_937868245.1 uncultured Ignavibacteria bacterium
CCGGTAGTATGTGCGGCTTTCCATAGTAAAATTGCTATTTTTGCATTACCTTTATTATTTTTCGGTACACAATTATAGAAAGAATATTACTATGCAACTCTACGTAGATTCAGCAAATATCAATGAAATCCGTCATGCGGCAGAACTCGGTATCGTAAGCGGTGTTACAACCAACCCTTCACTTCTAGCTAAAGAAGACCCAAGTGTTGATGTAAGCAAACGCATTTTGGAAATTTATGAGCTTATCGAAGGCGGACACCTTTCAGTGGAAGTAGTTTCAACTGATACTGACGGTATGCTCCGTGAAGCAGATGAAATCCTAAAATGGTTTCCTGAGGCAACAATCAAAATCCCGATGATTGAAGGCGGACTGCGTGCCGTAAAAGAACTTTCACGTCAGGAAATCCCTACAAACGTAACCCTTATCTTTAGTGCCACACAAGCCCTTGCCGCAAACAATGCAGGTGCTACGTACGTAAGTGTATTTGTGGGTCGTTTGGATGATATTTCATTGGACGGTATTCAAGTAGTTCAAGATGTGTGTGATATTTGGGATACACAGCAATTAGACTCTCAAATCATTGCCGCTTCGATTCGCCATCCGATTCATATTATCGGCTGCGCTCAAGCAGGTGCTGATATTGCAACCGTTCCTTATAAGGTTCTTATGCAATCACTCAAGCACCCGCTTACAGATGCAGGTTTGCAGAGTTTCTTGAATGACCATGCGAAGATGCAGGCGGAGAAGGCGAAGCTTTTGGGGAAGAATTGAAATAAGCAGAACCAGACTTATGAATTAGAACAAGTTACGACACTATGTAAATTGTAGATTATAGATTAGATACTAAGGTATTATGATATCTCATCAATATTTATTAAAACTATTCTGTTGTTTTGCTTTTACATTCTGCTCGTGTTTTTGTTCATTGATGTCACAAGATGTTGATAGCAACAGTCAGAAAGTAGTTATTACAAGAGCAAAATATGATTATAATGTTTTCTGGGAACACTTTCATTATCCTGAAACAGCAAAAAAAGCTAATCTGGAGGGACCAACTGTTTTAAGTGTTTCCATTGATTCGCTTGGCAAGATAACAAACCATAAATTTATTATCTCTTTAGGTCCACTTTTTGAAAATGCAGTTAATGAAGCTTTAGGGCATACATCATTTACTCCTCCAAAGAGAAATGGAATTCCTTATGCAACAACGGTAAATTTACCATTCAAGTTTTTTATTCATAATTTTACTCAAGAAATTAAATATAATTACCACGAGCAAATTATATTTGCTTTAGGGGTATTGATGAAGATTGATGAAAAGAACCGTTCAGAGTATCTTTATTTACGAGGAAAAGAGCATTTCAAAGAAAGGGAATATGAGTATGCAAATGACGATTACAATGAATATACCTCCCTGCTTAAAGAAAATCAGAAATTGTTTTATGAGGATGATATATTAAACTCGATTGCAAGTATTTTACCTAAAGACACTATCAACGTAGATTCATTAACTGAAAGAGGGCAAGTTTTTCTCGACAACAATTTATATGATAATTCTTTAGCAGTTTTAAACCAAGTTCTTCAGAAGAACACTTCTGATAGTGCGGCTTTATTATGCAGAGCTCAATTGTATAATGCAATAAAAGAATATGATAAATCTATCATAGATTACATGCGTTTAATTCCCATGCATAGTTACAGTACAATGCCTTACGTCAATATTGGTTGGAATTATTACATGTTAGGAGATATGGATAAGTGCATCGAGTTCTCAGAAAAAGCTATTGAAATGGATCGATATCAGTTTACTGCACGATTTAATCGTGCTATTGCCTATTTAAGACTCGGTAATATTGAGAAAGCAAAAATGCTTTATAAGCAAACAAATGATATGGTAAAAGATGGATTTTATTCAAATGTGAATGGTGCAATTGAAGACCTTAAGGACTTGATTCACGATAAAATCATGGTTGAAGAAAGTAAAGAAATATTAAACGATATTTTCAAAGTTTCAGCAGATAACTTGGCTAGATGTTGGTAATTTAATTTTTTGTAGCTATTATAGATGCATTTTTTTACGAAAGACAACATCGTTTAGACACATTTAGAACAACGTCCTCAAATGCTTTTGTTTGAATCTCTACTTATGAAGTCATCCAATTTTTACAGTATAGTCTTTTGTTTCTTTTCATTCGTATTCAGTTCATACTCATGCTATTATTCTGATCAAGAATATAAAAAAGACATATCGGATACTGAAACTATAAATCCGAAACCCGATTACGATGCATTTAGTATGCATCTTCGTTATCCAGAAATTGCAAGGAGAGCAGATATTGAGGGACCGATGGTGATTAGAATTGCTTTAGATAGTAATGGAAGAATCAGAAGATACAGTTATGACATTTCTTTAGGTCCGCTCTTTGAAAAAGCGGTAGATGAAGCATTAAAATACACAACATTCACTCCAGAAAAACGTAACGGCAAAGCCGTTTCTTCAACGATAACAATGCCGGTAATGTTTAGACTACGTGGTATTTCAAAATATAGCTTTAATTATCATGAACAAATTCTTTTCTGCTTAACTGCCTTAATTAAAGAAGACTCAAAAAATAAGGCAGAGTATTATTATTTACGAGGTAAAGAGCATTTCAGAAACAGAGAATACGATTATGCTAATGAGGATTACAATGAATACACGGCAATAGTTACTGAAAACCAGAAACTATTTTATGAAGATGATATCCTAAATTCTATTACGAACAGATTGCCGAAGGATACTCTTACTTTGGATTCATTAGTTAAAAAAGGTAATGTATATACTGAGAATTACCTTTTTCAACAGGCTCTGGATGTTTACAATCTAGTGTTAGAAAAAGAAAGTAATATACATGCCTTACAATCCCGTGCAAATCTATACTCAAAATGTAAAATGTATAGTAACTCGCTTTCAGACTATCTTAGATTAATCGAGTTAAATCCTAAAGATTCTATCGCTTATCTTAATGCAGGGTGGAATTATTATCTTTTGGGACAAATGACCGAGAGTATCGAGTTTTCTGAAAAAGCAATTCTATTATCTCCAAAGTCTTACAAAGCAATGTACAATAAAGCTATTGCATATTTACGATTGAATCAAATAGATTCTTCAAGAGCTTTATATAAAAAAATCAAATTAATGCAAGGTGACAATAGCCCTAATGTTAAAAAAGCCGCAATAGCAGATCTTAAAAAACTTGTTCACGACAATATAATGAAAGATGAATGCAGGAGTATTCTTAAGGATATTTTCGACCAAAGCAGAGAAGATATTGCTTGGAATTGGTAATGATAATTTGTTGTTAACCCATATTAATGGCGGCTGACTAAGGAATAAACTCTATATCAATCAATCTGCACTCCATGAACGCACATTCATTCCTCGGATATTCGGCTACTGATGTTCATGCAACGCTTGACCGTCTTTCAGCTACTGGTTTCAAGCCAACACTCGCTCTGCTTTTTGCATCGAAAGTCGCGCTTGACTTACCTGAAATTACCAATGCATTTGCAAAGTATGGGGTGGATGTATTCGGGGTTAGTTCTGCATCCGAAATTATGTACGATGGAACATCGGACGATAGTGTGTTTGATGAGTCCTGTGCGGGATTGCTTCTTGATGTCCCCCGTTCACGATATTCGGTTGGGATGTTTAGCGGAGGTGACATTCCCTCCTTTTCACTTGGCGAAACAGCCGGCACTTGGGCTTCCGAAACATTTGAACGCCCTTCGTTATTAATAGGCTCGTCAGGTATGACAGCAGATGGTGAACAATTAACCAAAGGGATACTTAGTAAATTCTCGAACCCGATTCCAATTTTCGGAGGACTTGCAGGGGATGATTTGCAGTTACGCGAAACACTTGTGTTTACAAGAAATGATTCCACAACGCACGGAGTAATCTGCCTTGCATTTGATTCTGATTACATTACTGTACAAGGAGTGGCAGCAAGCGGCTGGCAACCAATCGGCGCACCAAAGCGAATCACAAAATCGGAAGGTAATGTTGTGTACGAAATCGACGGAGTTCCTGTGATTGATGCTTACGAACGGTATTTGGGCGGAATGAACAACCTAACAACCAATTCTGCACTTGCTGCAAGCAATTATCCGTTGCAACTTATTCGCCCGGAAGGATATTCCGTGCTTCGTGCAGGTTTGGTGGTTGATACTGAACGAAATGCAATTATATACGGAGGCACTGTTCCGGAAGGTTCTACTGTACGGTTTTCAACTCCTCCAGGGACAACTATTATCAAAGCTGCTCAACAGGCAATGGAGAGTTTCCACAATCGCCAGCCGGATGCTGATGCGCTCGTTCTATTTTCATGTAAGGGTAGGCATAACGCACTTGGACCCGGTATCGAAGATGAGATTGAGTATTTCCAGAAGTTATGGGATGTTCCGCTTGCCGGATATTGTTCCTATGGTGAAATCGGGTATAATGAAGAAGGATATTGCGATTATTATAATAATACATGTGTTTTGGTAACATTGAAAGAACATACGACGCCTTAATAAGAAATCGAGTATATTACAATTATGAATGAAATTGAGCAATTACGAACTATAGTTACTTCGCTTCCCTGTTCTGAACAGGAAAAACAAGGAGTGCTCTCGTTGCTCAAAAAATTAGATAAGTCATTCTCTAAACTAAAGTTCAGCTACGATACAACCCTTGAGGCAACTCAGCGGCTCACCTTGTTATTAACTGCTACTAGCGAAGACCTCACCATTGCCCTCGAACAAGGTGAAAAACGCTCGATAGAACTTGCCAAAAGCAACGAAGAAATCCTACGACAACAGAGCATTCTCGAAGATCAGGCAGCAAAAATTCAAATTGTAAACACTGCTTTGCAAGAACGAAATATTGCTCTCGAGAGGTTTAATTCCGAAAAAAATGATTTTCTTGGAATTGCTGCGCACGACCTTAAGAATCCTCTTGCAGGCATAACACTTTGGGCTGATTTACTAATTCAATACAGCTCTGTTTTACCTCCAGAACAAGTACTTGAAAAGCTCCAAAGTATCAAGCAATCGGCAAATAGGATGTCGGTATTGATTACGAATTTGCTGGATATTAACACGATTGAATCGGGTGGTATAACACTTAACCCAAAAGAATTTGACATTCTGGAATTAATACAATTACATTGTACAGATTATGCAGATAGAGCAAACGCAAAGAAAATCACCATAATTCCACCGATGGCCCTACCGCACGAGTCAGTTATCGTAGATGCAGACCATAATTATACTGGTGAAGTTATCGACAACCTGCTTTCCAATGCAGTAAAATACTCACCTCATGGCTCTGCGATTTGGATTAGGGTGGAGTGTACGTCCATTCCTTTACATACCGATACTGATAAGGACAATTATTATGTTGTTATTTCCATTAAAGATGAAGGTCCGGGATTAAGTGAAGAGTATTCAAAGAAATTGTTCAAAAAGTTCGCACGGCTTTCGGCAAAACCCACAGGGGGAGAGTCTTCTACGGGACTTGGACTGTCAATTGTAAAAAAGTTAGCCGAAACAATGAACGGTAACGTCTGGTGCGAAAGCACTCTTGGCGAAGGAGCAACATTTTACTTTGCACTTCCTTTAAAGAAATCGGTACCGGTTAAAACAGAATCAACAGCAATAGTTCAAGATACCGAACGTAATCAACAGGTTACTGAGATACTTACAGTGGCAAAAGAGAAAATGCGTTCAAATCCTTCCGAAGTTGTTACCCCACTTTTGGAAGCACTTGAACTATGTACGAAA
>CALMMI010000057.1 GCA_937868245.1 uncultured Ignavibacteria bacterium
GAGAGCCAGTCGAAGCGTATAATACTTAATTTCTCGGGTGACAAAAAGCCGGTCACGCTGAGCTCGTCGAAGCGTCTTACACTTACCTTTTAGTTGAAGCCGTTATGCACATTTGAACACTTATCATTTTCCGATAACTTATATTAGATATATGTTTAAATAGAAGTGCTAATATCGCAAACAGAAATACTCTCTCAAAATTAAGAAAACTCACTCATTTCTTATTTACGGAATCATTAAATATTCTCATAACAGTTTCTTCCTGATATTCCCAGCTGTATTTTTTAGATGCTTCTGCTTGTATTTGATGGAACTGTTCAAGAAAACCGGGCGAGAGAGCCTCTTGTATTCCATTTGCAATGTTTTCGGGTGTGGCATCATTCGAGCGCATGACACCGATTGGATATTCACTCAATACTCTGCGAATTGCCTCCAGGTTACTTGTAACCGAGGGTATTCCTGCCATGCAGTATTCAAACAACTTATTAGGAAGGGCTAAACTATAGCTAAAAGAAATTGGCTCGATAAAGCACATCCCTACATCTGCCGAAGCTGTCCATTTTGGTAGATCGTCATACGGGACTTTACCACAAAAAAACACGTTATTGATTACTCCGCTTTTTACTGCTTGCTCACGAACGACTTCGGAGAATTCTCCGTCTCCAATCAAACATAAAACACAGTCCGGAAGAAATTCCAATGCTTCTACACATTTTAGAATTCCACGTCCTTCGGCGATCATTCCCTGGTAGAGTATTATTTTTTTAGAAGAATCAATTGAAAATTTTTGTCGTAGCAGATTTGTTCGTTTTGTAACTTTAAATGGAGGAACATTCATTACAACGGCGGGCCTGGGAATCGGTAATATTTCAGCAAGATAATCTGAATCTAAATCGCCGGAGGTAAATATAGAGGTTGCCTTCGGTGCATAGAACCGTTCAATTTTTGTAATAATATTTTGCTTTTTAGGGCTATTCGATAGAGAACCTAATGCAGAAAATATCTCGCGAGAATCATAAATAACCTTTGCTCTGTATCGCTTTAAAAGAAAAAAAGCCATCGGCAAAGAAAATACATCTTCTGCCCAATACGTCCGAGCTTTTACAACTCGACGTAATTTGTAGATTGCACGGAAAAAATCAATCCACCTGAGAGCTAATTTCTGCTTAACGGGAGGTGCAAGTACCGGGTAAAAATCAAGCCCCTCTTGCTCTAAAAGATGCTTTTCGGCTTTTGTTCCTATTCCGAGTAAGAGTACCGACTTTCCACGTCCAACCAGAGTTCGTGCCATGTTCAGTGTACGTGCATCATGGGCGATGCTTTGGAGCAGAATAAAACAAGCGTCATAAACCATAGTATTAAAATACTTTCAACTGAAATTTTACTGACGGAGAATAGCAATTCATTGCCAATGTTTTGATAAGTTTGCAGTGCAAAAATACACCAAACATAGTAATCATATAGACGGTTTCTTTTGAAACCGACAGGCAGATATTCTTCGGTTTTTATATATAATTAAACAATGAGTACAATCCACGCAGAAAATATCGTAAAGCAATACGGGCAGCGTACCGTTGTAAAAGGTGTAACCGTGTCAGTATCCGAAGGTGAAGTTGTAGGATTGCTCGGACCTAACGGAGCAGGGAAAACAACATCTTTCTATATGATAACAGGGATGGTAAAGCCTACAAGCGGTCGTATCTTATTAGATTCAAAAGATATAACACCCAAGGCTATGTACAAGCGCGCACGGTTGGGAATGAGCTATCTGCCACAGGAAA
>CALMMI010000058.1 GCA_937868245.1 uncultured Ignavibacteria bacterium
GAAAGAAAATTTACTCCCTGATTTTGAAAACGGACTTACTTCTCTCAGGTATGTATTAAGCCTAACAGATGATATAGCAATTGACGGAGAAAGAAACGGCAATGATGCTCGCTTTATTAATCATTGCTGCCAGCCGAATTGTGAAGTGTATATTTTTGATGATATTCCCTACATCTATGCGATGGAAGAAATTCCAAGATGGAAGGAGATTACTTTTGATTATAAATTGCAATCTGTCAATGGTAAAAAACTTACAAAAAAAGAGAGAATTAAACTCTATCCATGCAATTGTGGAGCAGAAAAATGTAGGGGTACGTTGATTGTTCAATAAGAAACAGTGATTTATTTATTTATTAAAGAGGTAACAAGTGAAAACATCAAAAAGTAATACTGCTAAGGCAAGTATTTTAGCAGCATCTGTACTGCTTGGTATAACCGGAACTCATAATGAATTGGTTTCTCAAGAATCGAAAAGTATTGGTATCAAACAGAGTACGACTGCATCGAAAGTTATATACAAGTATAGCGAAAAATTCATGAAATTTAAGGGTGAATTTAGTATTGCGGGGATGGATAAAGGTAGCCCGCTCTATAAAAATTCCAGAGGTGAATACTTTACCATAGACCCATCTACAGGGGATATGAAGATGATAAGTTCAGATATTTTCATGAAATTTCAATATATAAAGGGTAATTCATCCCGCTCTTCAAGCAAACTTGCAAACATTAAATTTGTTGAGGAAAAAATGTCCGGTAAAGTGACATTAGTTGGAGAAGATGATAAAGGGAATATAATCCAGGCAAATTCAAGAGGTGAGAAGTTTTATTTAGATCCGTTTACAGGTGATATGGTTTTTGTTAAGTAAGTGTAAACATATAGCAGTGAATATTTAAACCAAATCCGGGATGGATGACATTATTATAGAAAATAATGTCATCCATCCCGGATTTTTATGTTTATGTATTTGATTCTATAATACTTCCATCCCGTTGGGATTGAAATCACATGTAACCATAGAATCGTACTATCACCACATCACTCCTTCGTAATCTTCCGAAGCCAAGTCCTGCCACCCGAATGCACCGTAATAATATACGCACCTACCGGGAATTCCTTCAAGGAGATATTCCTTGTAAACGAAAGCCCTTGCGGTGCAAATTCAAGTTTTTGCATTGATGCACCTGCCGTATTGGTAATTTCAAGTGTAATTGCGGCAATTGTTTGCAAAGTCATATCAAGTGTTATTACTTCTCCCGCAGGATTCGGGAAGAGCTTTACTGCTTGCTCTGCTTTTTCCTCTTCTATAGATGTAACTGTAATCAGGAACTCATCCGACATGGTAGAGCACCCCGTGCCGTTAAATACTTCCACCGCTGCTTTTTTGCCGATACTTCCTGTTGGAGGGATAAAATACTTTTGGGTTGCACCGTTAATCTTACTTCCATTGATATACCACTGATATCCCGTTGCAAGGGTTGCAACAAGGGTGTCTTTTATTGCAAAAATGACAGGTTTAGCAGGAGCAGTTCCTAATTTCACAACAAAATCCTTAGATATTCTTGAACAACCTGCTGGATTTGTAACACTAACATAATAGGCGCCGGGCTTTGTCACTTTTATGAAATTACCATTTTCTCCGGTACTCCACATGATTTTGTATCCGCTAAAGTCGTGGCTGATACCCAATGTAATCGGACTTCCGTCACACGCAGTTGAATCGCCATGATCTCCTGTAATTTCAGGAGTCTTAACAGGAATTACCGACATAACAACAGGCAGTGAAACAAATGAACATCCGTTTCCATCTACAGCAGTTACATAAAACTCTCCTGAGGTCTTTGCATAAATAGATTTGGTAGTCTCGCCGTTAGACCATTGATAAGAGAGAAAATTATCAGATGCAGTCAGCCTAACACTGTCTCCCTGGCAAAATGATTTTTTATCCTCCAGTACAGACACCTCTACCGTTTTTGCCGCACATTTAATGAGATTTCCTTCCCACACACCGCGCCCGTTTGTTGCTGCAAGTAATTTGCCACTGGCATAATTAATCACAATATCATTTATAATTACCTTTGGTAATCCGTCGTTATATTCCACCCACTGAGTTTGGTTTTTATCATGATAATAGATACCTGCATCAGTACCTACATACACTCTGTCGGGTGAGTAGTTTTGTGGTACAATACAGTTGATAGGAATAGCAGGCAATCCCTCGGATATATTATTCCATGTATCACCTGAATAGAAGGATTCAAATACTTTTTTAGTACCGTATCCCGAAATAGTGACCCAAATTCTGCGTGAATTTGTTGGATGTATGGCAAGATGAGTTATACTGCCGAATTTCGGCAAGAGTATTTCCTTCCAAGTATCCCCGCCATTGGTTGTGCAATACATTTTTTCGTCATTCCCTGCATAAATATACAACGGGTCGGAAGGAGCAACCGCAATATAATTTAATATCTTTCCAGAAAACTCAGAGATTTTTTCGGTAATATTTGTTTTAGTGTTGTTTTTCCATACATCCAAATACCCTGAATAAATAATCTTGGAATTGGTAGGGTCGAAAACATACGGAGTAATCCATATAGGTGAATTTACCGATTTACCACCACGTATTATCAAACTGTCGAAATTCACCCCACCATCGGTCGATCTCAATATGAGACCGCTATTAACTCCTACATAAACAATGTTTGAGTTATTCGGGTCTATCAAGCATTGCATACCGTCTTCATCATTCAGTACTTTCGACCACAATGTGTCCTTAAATTTATTTATACCGTTGCTTTCAGTCCCGCCGATAATAAAGTTAGTGTTCGGTGCTGCACAAGCAATCCTGTAAAATTCCATAATTTCGAGTCCTTTGCTAATATCTATCCATGTTGTGTCGTTTTTGGTTGTACGAAATACCCCTCCGTCCGAACAAGCGTATATAATTGAAGGACTTCCCTTTGTAATTACCAAATCATGAATATTTGTGTGGATATATGCCAAGCCGGTTGTATCCTTTGAACTTGCTATAGTTTTCCATGAGGTTCCGCCATTGGTAGTTCTGATGATATTAAGCCCGCCTAAATATATTTCCTGAATATTGGTTGGCGATACTGCAATTGAAAGGTTATACCATCCCTGTTGCCCTAAAAAATTGAGATTTGTTGCTTTCAATTGCCATACTTTACCTGCATCGGTTGACACATATAGTTCACCATTATCCCAGTAGGTTTTATCAGCTGTTACCGCAAACACCATATCCGGATTTGCAGGGGTAACAGCCAAAGCAACACGTCCGATTCCTGACGGGATACCTGTTCCCAGTTTCGACCAATTAGATCCTTCATCTGTTGATTTATAGATTTCATTTCCATTGCAGGCATACAATACTTTATTATCGTTCGGTTTAAACTCCATATCTCTAAAGTTTCCTCCAATGGTTAGAGTCCATGTAGCTCCGCTATCAATGGATTTATAAATACCTTGGCTTGTAGCAGCAAGTAAAAGCATCGAATTTACAGGTGAAACAAGCAATCGGCTTATCAACCATGCATTACTTGATTCCCAATTAAGTCCTGTAGTTCTCCATGTGTTACCGCCATCTGTAGATTTCATCACTCCCAAGCTGTATGCATTATGGGTTTGGATATTCGGAGTGGCACTGCCCCCTTCTCCGTCGCCGGTAGCTATATAGACTGTGTTCTGGTCTGTTGAGGAAGTTGCAATATCAGTTACACCAAAAACAGGTATTTCGTCAGTTTTTGCACTCCATGTTTTCCCGGAGTCAATACTTTTCCATGCACCGCCAACAGTAGTACCGACCCAAACATTTTTAGGGAAAGCCGGATTTATATAGATACGATTTACACGTCCTGCCCCTCCGTTTTTGGGTGAGCCAAACGGACCTCTCGGTTTCCAATCTGCCGCAGGGGCAGCCAGGGTAGTTGCTCCTTTGTTCTTAGAACCGGCTTGCTTTTTTACAGTTTCGTTGTAGATAACCATCGGGTTCGGAAATTGCCCGTCGGATGTAACACGTTGTTTCCAGAACCATTCCCATCGCTTGTATTTTGCAAGCAAACGATCTTTGGATTTTCCTTGTAACGTTGACGGATCAAGATTTTTGAAATATTCCAGCGATTGCTTTTGAATATCAAAAAAGTTGGGTGATGTACTCTTCTGCGAATAAATAGGAGCCGAAAATACAAGTATGGCTACTACAGTGGAAATGATAAATTTCATAAATAACATAAAAATATATAGATAAAAATTGGCAATGTAGGTAAACAGTAAAACAAAGTGTAAATGCTTTACTTTTAAGTGGGATGTTTGTATATTAATTAACAGCAATTAGGAGAAATAGATTCAAACTCTCACCATGATTAACAGAGGGATATTTGAATTTGAAAAGAAATAAATCGGGTAAAAAATATTATTTTTTAGGCGGATACGTTCTGTCATCTTTCCAGATTAACTTTTCATTGGTCCTTTTATCGAAGAAATCTGAACACTTACTAT
>CALMMI010000059.1 GCA_937868245.1 uncultured Ignavibacteria bacterium
TACCCTAAAATATTGAATAAAATAGTTAACCGATTGATATCAAAATATTATTGTAAAACTTGTAAGAGAGATTCGGTTGTATTTCTACGTCCGTGTACAACATTTAGTGAAACGAAGGATCTGCTTGGTTTAACCTGAGCTTCAAACTCACTGCGGAATTTCTTAATAAATCCTTTTACTGGCCATGCAGCACCTTCACCCAAAGCACAAATTGTATTTCCCTCGATATTTGATGCAACACTAAACAGCACATCAATATCATGAGACGTTGCCTCGCCCTTCGACATACGCTTGAGTAACTTTTCCATCCAACCGCAACCTTCACGGCATGGAGTACATTGTCCGCAAGATTCATGATGATAAAAGTGTGCAAGACGGAGTAGCACTTTTACCAAGTCAGTATCTTCGTCCATTACCATTACGCCTGCTGTTCCGATATACGAACCGAATTCTTTTAAAGATTCATTGTCCATATTCACACGGTCAACTTCGTCCGGATGAATTGGAGGCATCGAGCTTCCACCGGGAATAATCGCCTTAATTTTCTTCCCACCGGGAATACCCCCGCCAATTTCATAAATTAATTCTTTGAGCGGAATTCCACTTGGTAATTCATACACTCCGGGTTTGTTGATATGTCCGCTCAATCCGAAGAGTAATGTACCCGGGTGTTTTGCTGCACCTATTTTGCTGTAAGCATCTGCCCCGATTGAAATAATTGCCGGAACTGTTGCAATTGTTTCTACATTGTTAATTGTTGTAGGCATTCCCCATAAACCTTTATTGGCAGGGAATGGTGGCTTGATTCGTGGATATGCTCTGTCGCCTTCAAGTGAACTCATAAGTGAAGTTTCTTCACCGCATACGTACGCTCCGGCACCTTTATGAACTACAATATCAATTACGTAATCATTACCAAAGGTTTGTTTCATTTTTTCGCCAATGTAACCTGCTTTGTAGGCATCAGCAACAGCTTTTTCCATCAATTTCACCCATTTGTGGTACTCACCACGAATGTAGATGAATGCTTTGGTAATACCCATTGCATAACCTGCAATCAAAATACCTTCGATAAGCTGGTGAGGATTATCTTCAAATATCTGACGGTCTTTGAACGACCCAGGTTCGGATTCATCCCCATTGATAGCCAAATATTTCGGTTTATCATTTCCTTTGGGCATGAAACTCCATTTCATACCTGTTGAAAAACACGCACCACCACGACCGCGCAAACCTGATTGCTTAACAGTATTAATAACATCGTCAGGAGAGGTTTGAATTGCTTTACGGTATGCTCCATAACCGCCGTTTGAAATGTAAGTATTTAATTCGCAGAGGTTAGTAATTTTCGGTAGGACTAAATGAGGGCTTGTGTACATGATGTTTTTCCGTAAGATAGTTCCGATAAATAAGAATAAAAACTAAGAAATGGATAAATCCCAACTTTAGTTTGTCACAAATATACTGCTTTATTGGTAAATATCCCACGCAAAGCAGTTGTTTTTCTCAATCTTTACAAAAAGGAATTACTCGCTTATTTCGATATTTGTTCCTTCGTAATCACGAAGTAATTTTCTGTAGGAATCAGCTATACGTTCAGGTTTATGAGATGCAGGATTCAAAAGCACCATCACTGCTTTAGCGCGAAGTAATATTTTGCCGTTTGTAAGTCGTATTACTTGGTCGAATACAAAAGAACTGTTTCCAACTGACGGAACGCGGGTTAATATTTCATATTCTTCATCGAATTGAGCGGCATAATAATAATCTACTTCTACATGTGCTACTACAAAACGATGTTTAGTAACGAATGTTTGGAAGTCCATAGGCAAGCCAATTGTTCGGAAATACTCAATTCGGGCTGCTTCCAACCAATAGAGATATACTGCGTTATGGACAATGCTCTGTCTGTCAACATCATAACTGCGAACACGACTTTTTACGCGATGACGGTATAATGTCAGATCCAATTCTTGAGCAGCAGCACTTACACTGCTGTTTGTCGGTCCTTGTGTGTTCAATACTCCTGATGACATTATTTCCTCCATTGGATATATTTATTGTAAAATCTTGAAAAACAAAATTGATATCTATTTCTTTATACACACCGCTGAACAGCTTCAATCATTATTTCTGAAGCTGCAGAAGCCATTATTTCATTTACTTGAAAATGAAATACAGCTCTTAAAAAACCTACCCTGCCTTTTGATAATAACAATCCTTGCTCTTTACATAATTCAAGGAATGTATCAATATCTACTTCTTTCGGAATTGCAAATACTACAATATTTGTTTGAACTTTACTAAGATCTACCTTGAAATAGTCTGTTTCAGCCAAACGTTTTGCAAACTCCAATGCATTTATATGATCTTCAACTAATAACTCCCTATGGTAGGTTAGAGCATGAAGACCTCCTGCTGCAATCATGCCGGATTGCCTCATCCCACCACCGAGTATTTTTCTCAATTTATGTGCTTTTGTAATATGTTCTTTAGTCCCAAGAATTAACGAACCCACCGGAGCCCCCAACCCTTTAGATAAACAGACCGATAAAGTGTCGAAATACTGAGCGTATTCACTTACAGAAATTCCAGTTACTGCAGAAGCATTCCATATCCTGGCTCCGTCACAATGGAAAGCGCACTCAGCTTCTTGTGCAATCTTAGCAGTTTGGGCAATATGTTCAATTGACAGTACAGTGCCGCCGTGACGATTATGTGTGTTCTCCACGCAAATAAGGGCAGTTCGGGGAAAGTAGTATTCTTTGGTTCTGATTGCCCGGCGAATGTCCTCTTCATCCATTTCACCTGCTTTAGAGGGAACACAGTGGAACTGAATGCTCGAAATAATAGAAGCGGCGGCTGTTTCGTAATGGAAAACATGACATTCACTCTCTACAATTACTTCATCACCTCGCTCAGTATGAAGAGCAATGCAAATCTGATTGCCCATTACACCGGTAGGAACAAACAAAGCTGCTTCTTTATTAAATAAATGAGCTGCATACTCCTGTAACTCATTAACTGTTGTATCCTCTCCATACACATCATCACCAACTCTCGCCGACGCTATTGCATCACGCATTGCCTGCGTGGGAACTGTTACCGTATCACTTCGTAAATCAATAATCATCACAAGTATCCTATTTATTTTTATACAAAATTAAGCAATTGGAGCAAGTTTTACTCTATAAACTATAGTGTGGCTTGTTCTTTTTGTTTTGCTTCATTCCATAAGGCATCCATTTCAGCCAGCGACATTTCTGAGAGCTTTCTGTTCATGAGTCCTGCTTTCTCTTCAATGAATTGAAAACGATTGATAAATTTCTTTGTAGTTGCTTGCAGGGTTTCTTCGGCAACCAATCCTTCAAAACGAGCTGCATTCACTAAGGAAAACAATACATCTCCAAACTCATCTGCCGCTTTCTTCTTGTCATTTGCCATCAGTTCTGTTTTCAGTTCAAACATTTCCTCTTCAACCTTAGCCCATACATCTTCTTTTTTATCCCAATCAAATCCAACATTCGCTGCTTTTTCCTGAGTTCTTTGTGCACGTAATAATGCAGGTAGAAATGCAGGAACACCTTCTAAAACTGATTTCCTGCCTTCTTTCATTTTCAGTGCTTCCCAATTTTGTAATACCTCATTCTCATCTTGAACAGAAGTATCACCAAACACATGAGGGTGACGGTGTACCAAACGTGTAAAAACTTTTTCAATTACATCCTGAAGCGTGAATGCCCCACGCTGTTCAGCCATTCTTGAGTGCATTACAACATGCAGTAATAAATCTCCCAATTCTTTAGATAGTTCATCATCATTCTTCTTGGAAATTGCATCGGCTGTCTCGTATGCTTCTTCAATTAAAAGGTGAGAAATGCTTTCGTGTGTTTGTTTTCTGTCCCACGGACATTCATCCCTCAGTATTCTCACCAGTTCG
>CALMMI010000060.1 GCA_937868245.1 uncultured Ignavibacteria bacterium
AACACAATTTAACACTGTTCATTTTTACTTTTTTTTGTAATTTACTTTATAATTTTGTTACTTGAATAGGTTTAGGAAATCAGCCTTGTACAAACATGTTTTTGAATATAACATCAGCAACAATTTATGAATTTTGAACCGGGACATATCGAGCTATTTGTAAAAGACACCATAACTTCTAAAGCGTTTTATGCTGATATTTTAGGATTTGAAGAAATTGAGACTCAAGCAGGGGTATTCGTGTGGATGAAAAAAGGAAATCTTACGATTCTTCTCAGACCCGGCAAGAATCAACTTCAAGCTGACGATTATCAAAGTACAAACTTCGGGCTTGTTGTATACACCGAAAACTTAGATAATTCAGTTAAGGAATTGGAGGCAAAGGGCTTGCAATTCCGTGGGACAGACGGTTCAGAAAAATGCTTAACTTTTACCGACCCTGACGGTAATTGGTTCCAACTTGTTAATCCCGACGAACATTAATGAAAACTACACATCCCTAACAATACATACAACAGTAAAAACTTGGTAGTTCGGCTTGGATGCAGTATTTTTGCCACTCGAATTATTGATACGGTGTGTAGCGCAGCCCGGTAGCGCACTACTTTGGGGTAGTAGGGGTCGTGGGTTCAAATCCCGCCACACCGACAATGTTTACGTAAGCTCTTTGGATGAATCCTAAGAGCTTTTTTTGTATTAAATTTGCCAATAGATAGTAATCGACTGTCTGTATCATCTGAATTTAGAACACAATACAGCTATCAGCCAACAGCTATTAGCTTTCAGCTTCTCCATGATTCCATTAGACTCTATTTCCATTATATTCTTGTTTGCGCTCTTTGCTGTGGCTTTCCTCTATGCGAGTGTAGGGCATGGAGGGGCAAGCGGGTATTTAGCATTAATGGGATTATATCATGTTGCACCGGAAACCATGAAACCGTCGGCATTAATGATGAATATTGCAGTTTCTATCATTGCGTTCAGTCAGTATTCCCGTTCAAACTCCCTTAATAAAAAGTTATTTCTGTTATTGATTGTGGGTTCGATTCCTGCAGCTTACTTGGGTGCGTTTGTCACTCTCGATGCAACAATTTACAAAAGAATACTTGCCGTGATCCTCCTTGTACCAATAGTTCGACTTGTTGGATTTTCTGCTAAAGAGCAACCTGTACTTCGCAGACCGAATGAAGTTTTAGCAGTATTTATAGGTTTAGCAATAGGTTTTCTATCAGGGATGATTGGTATTGGTGGTGGAATTTTACTCAGTCCCATGTTATTACTGCTCGGTTGGACAGATATTAAGCAGGCATCACTTATTTCAGCCTTATTTATTTTTCTTAATTCAATTTCAGGAATGGGAGGAATTCTAAGTAAGGGAATTACCGTAAGCCCGACGATATACATCTGGATTGCAGTTGCAGTAGCCGGTGGGACACTTGGTGCATATTTCGGCAGTAAGAAATTCAACAATGCAACTCTTCGTGTGATGCTTGGTGTGGTACTACTGATAGCAAGTATAAAATTATTTTTGAGTGCGTAAACATACCATGACATTATCACCCGAAGAATATAACCGATACAGCCGTCATATCCTACTTGAAGAAGTTGGAGAAAAGGGTCAGCTTGCCTTAAAGAATGCAAATGTATTGGTTATAGGTGCAGGAGGTCTTGGATGCCCTGCTCTTCAATATCTAACAGCATCAGGGATAGGTACAATAGGAATTATCGACGGTGATACAGTACAGGAATCAAACCTCCAACGGCAAATCATCTATACTACTTCTGATATAGGTTTACCTAAAGCATCTTGTGCAGCCCGTAGATTAGGGAAACAAAATCCCACCATTAACTTTGATGTGTACGATTACCCGTTATCAACTTTAAATGCTGCAGAAATAATTCCGAAATACGACATAATCATCGACGGAACAGACAATTTTGCAACCCGCTATCTTATCAATGATGCATGTGTTCTTTGGAATAAACCACTTATACATGGCTCACTTCTCAAATTTCAAGCGCAAGTTGCTGTCTTTAATTATCTATCAGATACCGTAAATCAAAAAAGAAGTTCTACCTATCGTTGTATTTTTCAAATTCCTCCCCTTCCCGGATCTATTCAAAACTGTTCAGACATAGGAGTATTGGGTGTGTTACCGGGTATTATCGGAACGCTGCAAGCCACAGAGGCGATTAAAATTATTCTTGGAATAGGAGAACCTCTTGTAGATTCGTTATTACTTATCGATTCGCTCTCGATGACATTCAGTAAAATCACAACGGAAAGAAACGAGGCTAACTGGGGTACTATTCCACGCACTGCAGAGGAATTACGTGGAATGGATTATTCCTTTTTTTGTGGAAATGATAATCAAGATGTTCAAGAAATAATTGCAAGTGAATTACTTATTCATCTTAGTAATACTGATAAAATTGAGTTGATAGATATACGTAATGAAGATGAACTGCCATCGCTGTTATCACTTCTCCCCCATAGTGCAGAAGCACGGAAGATTCCACTCAAACGTCTATTTGATTATACCGATGCAATTGATAGAGTAACCAAGACAGTAATCATTTGCCAAAGCGGATCTCGCAGCCATAATGCTGTGAGCCAATTAACAGAATTTGGATTTACGAATCTATATTCTCTTAAAGGCGGAATCATCGCATTAACACAACAAATTCTACAATCTCAATGAAAGAGAAAAAGGCAAAAAACGTATTCGTACAGGGAGAAATCACTCCATTGAAAATAGCAGAGAGCATACAAAGTCATAGTTCAAAAACAGATATAGGTGCTCACAGTATTTTCTTGGGTCAGGTTCGCAGGGATATTATCGACGGAAAAGAAGTTACAGCCATTGAGTATTCTTGTTACGAGGAAATGGCAACAGAAATACTTAATGAGATACGTGAAGAAACATTCAATGAGTTTGCTCTTACATGTCTGCATATTTACCATAGTTTGGGGGTAGTGGACGCTGGGAAGATTTGCTTGTTTGTTTTTACATCATCACGACATAGGGCTATTGCAATTGAAGCGTGCAGTAAAATTGTAGAACAAGTAAAAGCACGTGTACCCATTTGGGGTAAGGAGATTTTTGAGGATAGCACCTTTGTTTGGAAACAAGGGAATGTTTAGATGTTGTGGTGGGATACTTATTGATTATCAAATGTTCTTGGGGTGATACACCAAGCTGTGGTGTGTCAGGCTTTCAGCCTGAAGAATTGGGTCTGATACTTACATATTAACTTCCATTATCTTAGAATTAAGAAGAACCAAGTGGGTTTACATACGATAACGTGGGCATCCCCTTAGAGAATATCACACAAATCAGACTTTTCATATTTAATTGCCAGAGTGTACTTTGGTTTGAGTAAGAAATGCCGATAAATAAACAAAATATCCATAGCGCTTTCTTGTGAAATCTGAACTCAAGAACAGTTTCCTGTACTTGGATTCCTAATTCGATAACCCCGCGAAAGTAGGTTGTGTAATTTTATGGCTCTAAAAAATCAAAGTTTATTGTATTTTTGCCTAAATCAAAGTAAAATTTTATGATGACTACACATCCACTAACAGTTACAATCGAAAAATAGAGATATGAGTTTTTCATTTCAAGCATCGGACATTAAAAATATTTCGAAGATATTCGGCTCAAAACCCGTTGAATTAGAAGAGCATTGGACGTGGACAATGGCTAATCCGGAAACACGCCAGGCTCAAGTGGTTGTTATCAATAATTCTGTTAAATTTGGCAAAGACCATTCAGGTTCGCTTGTGGTAGTACAAACAAAGCATGGTTATTTTGAACTCCATGATTGTACAGGTTTTGTTGTGTTCGAGCCCGACGAGGTTATTTTTGTTAGTGCAACGAAAAACATTCTATCGTGTATGGTGGTGGGTAGTGGTTGCACATGTTCAATGTTCTCCCCTATTCGAAGAGAAATATTGACTGCCGATTTCTCGGAACTTGACCCTGCAATTTTGATGTCGGCTATGCAGTTATCTCTCACCGAATCAATTTTGCCATAATGATTGACATAAAAATTTACAACAATTCAAATCTTCCAAGGATTCCCAGAAAAAAAATTGAGAGTGCAGTTAGAGCAGGTTTGGCAGGAGAGAAATGCAAGGAGGCGGAAATTCGTATTATTTACGACACCGACGAAGTAATTCATCAGTTGAACAGGGAGTATCTTGGTCATGATTACCCTACCGATGTCATAACATTTCCGTTAGAGGAACGTCCTTTAGAAGGTGAGATTTATATTAGTGCCGACACAGCAGCATTACAAGCTGAAGAATACAATGAAACCTTGAATGATGTGTTAATACGGCTTGCTATTCATGGTGCTTTACATCTAGTTGGCTATTATGATGATACAGACGAAAAGAAGAGTAAAATGAATGCACTGGAAACGCACTATATGACTGTAGCAAAATCCACAGCATGATAAACTCTCGTTTTTAACAATTGTTCGTACTTTGGTGAATTAAATCATGTTGTAACTTAGTTTACCTTTTTCATTTCTTACGTTTCATACTGTGTTTTGCAGAACACAAACATTCCATTTATACGTTGAAAGCAAAAAACAATAAAAATACTTTTTCAATTCCTGAAAACTCCATGCAAGAACGAATTATAGAAATAATAGCATTCATGCTTGCGGAATTAAAACGCAACAACTCGCTTAACTCTATCGACACTGAAGAATTAAGCAGGCGTGGATACACACCGGCAGAAATTTCTACCGCATTTAGTTGGATTGTAGATAAATTTGCACTATTCCCTGCGCTGTCGCCGACGGATGAATTCTCGTCTTCTACATCCAATCGCGTACTTCACCCTGCAGAGCATGAAATAATACCAAGTGCA
>CALMMI010000061.1 GCA_937868245.1 uncultured Ignavibacteria bacterium
GGATGGAGATGATTTCGATTTTCCCGCTGTCGAGCAGAATAGAAACAATATGGTTTGCATCGGCATGTTTGGTGGATGTCCCTACACGGGCATCAACTCCGATAACGGCGATATTGACACGCCGTCCGCGATACGGATTTAATTTACTGCCACCTTCTCTGTCAATTCCGTATTGAAGGTCGCCTGATTTCGTTTTGGTTGTAGCGAATTTATGCTTTTGGGATGAATCGGTGTGATTTGACAAGCGATTTAAACCGTTTTTTCGTGATTTTGTTGAAGTATGGATACCAGATTGTTCATCTGTATCCAAAGACGATGTAATGACCGGCGATTCTACGGTAAGAAGCGGAGGTTTTTCCTTGATAACAAAAGAATAGAAAGCATAACCACCCAAGAGCAGCAATAGCGCAAGAAGAACATAATAACGCATTGATTTCATTGTGTTTGTGTTTTGCGAGGGTGGGGTTTTACCAGTGAAATTTTATCAATAAGAATACAATTGTACGGAATAATTACAAGATAACCAACGAATTTGCTAATTTTGGGTTGATCACAGGTTCACTCTCTTGGTCGAAATAACCGCATTTTCTGTGCCGAATACATGTACTTTCCACTTTTTAAGTGAATAAATTATGCGAATTGATTACAACTCTCCGGTGATTCTTACCTACACCCTTATGGCTGTTGTTGTTATGGCAATAAGTTCTATAACTGGCGGACTCACTACGGCAGGATTCTTTACTGTTCAGCCCGGAATGTCCATGATTTCACCAATTACATATTTCCGACTTGTTTCACATATCGTAGGTCATGCAAACTGGGGACATTTGGCAGGAAATTTCTCGCTGATACTCTTGATAGGTCCGCTTTTGGAAGAAAAATATGGCTCTGCACTCATGCTTTTTATGATATTGGTTACTGCCTTTGTAACCGGAGTTCTGAATGTTGTGTTCTTTAATACAGGACTGTATGGGGCAAGCGGTATTGTATTTATGCTTATTTTACTCAGTTCACTTTCAAGAGTGAAGTCCGGACATATTCCATTAACATTTATACTTGTAGTAGTTTTGTTTTTGGGAAAGGAAATTATGGATTCACTGCGTCCGGACGGAGTTTCGCAATTTGCGCACATTGCAGGTGGTATCTGCGGGAGTGTGTTCGGATTCCTAAAACGAGAAAAAATTCCAACTATCGAAACGGAATAATATTCAATGATTGTAATCAACGATAGTGATGATACAAGAATTGAACTCTATCGTCATTTGCACGGAACACCCGTTAGCCATACAGAATCAGGTGTTTTTATAGCAGAAGGGGCAAAAACAACGCGCGCACTTCTGAAAAGCAAGTTAGAAATTGTATCAATCTTTGCATTGCCGGAATTTTACGAAGAGTATTCGGAGTTAATCAATAGAAGGAGTTTACGCAGCGAGCAGCTTTTCACAGCGGATAAAGCAGTAATGAATGAAATAGTAGGTTTCCGTTTGCACGAGGGAATTATGGCAATCGGGATTCAACCTGAATCAGTACCGATTGAAGAGGTTGCATTCCCGGCTGTTGCGCTAAGTGGAATTGTTAACTCGGAGAATGTGGGAGCAATTATCCGTAATTGTGCAGCGTTTGGTGTGAAGTCTGTAATTGTGGATGCTACAACAAGCAGCCCTTATTTGCGTCGTTCGGTCCGGGTATCAATGGGTGCAGTTTTTAACATAAATATCCATTATGTAAAGAATATTCATCAAGCTCTTTTTAGTTTACGAAAAGACAAGACCGTTTCAATTATAAGTGCTGAGTTAACGGAAGATTCTAAGGACATACAAGACTTTGCGTTCACAAAAAAATCGGTTATCGTATTTGGTAGTGAAGGAAAAGGAATTGCACCAGATTTATTAGCAGAATGCGATCATGTGATTTCAATTTCGATTAACCCCGAAATAGATTCATTAAACGTAGCGGCGGCAAGTGGAATTGTGTTGTATGAATTGAGTAAACGTAAATCAGGATAAAAGCACAGACAATATGAAATAGTGACTATTTAATTTTATGATTGAATTTCGGTACGATAGAAAAACTTAAATTTACTAAACCGCCACTTCATTTTTGTCGTATATTACCGACAATAGGTGATGGTGTGTACTATAAAATTGAACTTATTTGGAACACAAGCCAAATTGACATATTCAGATTACTTACAGAGTTAAGAGTATATGAACCTTGGAATAATTCAGCCGAAAACAACTCCTCTCTCTCCCAGCAGACCAAAGACTGAGATTGAGATACCTCTTGAAATGACGTATGAAACGTTCAAAGAGTTCCGTGAGTTTATATATAGCCATAGTGGTATATATTTTAGCGACAGCAAAAAGGAACTTTTGGAATCCAGAATCAGAAAACGTCTTTTCATTCATAAATTTTATTCATACGAGGAATATTTGAAGTTTCTTCAATCTCCGGCAGGACGTGTTGAAATTCCTGCATTGTATGAATTGATAACAATTAACGAGACCTATTTCTTCAGAACAGCTCAACAATTTGAGGTGATGGAGCAGGTGCTTATCCCGGAGATTGTTAAAGCACATCATGAGCGTGGTGAAAAGAATCCGGTAATACGAATTTGGAGTTCGGCAGCGTCGAGTGGTGAAGAGGCTTATACCATTGCTATCATTATTGCAGAAAAAATCAAACCGCTATACCCAAATGTTACGTTCCAGATTATCGGAACAGATATTAACAACGCAGTACTCGAAGCTGCACGTCGCGGAGTGTATAAAGAATATTCAGTCAGGACTGTTGCTCCTGAATTGTTAAAAAAATATTTTACACGCGAAGATGGCAACTATTATCTGAACCCTGAAATCCGAAGTTCGGTATCATTCCATAACTTTAATTTATTTGACCAATCGGCAATGAATTCTATCCGTAATATTGATATTGTTTTTTGCTGTAACGTTCTCATATATTTTGATGTTCAATCAAAGAAAAAAGTTATTCAAAATCTTTACCAATCACTAAACAAGGGTGGGTATTTATTCGTTGGGTATTCTGAATCGTTGCACGGGTTGTCGAAAGATTTTAAGCTTATTCACCTTCAAAAAGCAATGGCATATTGCAAAGAGTAGTGAATTTAATATCGTGTACCAAGCCGCTTACAAAAGAATTTTTAATTCCTTTGTAAGCGGTTTTTTTATTGTGGAAGGGAATGTGGCTGTAATCTCGATTGTATTGCAACCGTTAAATGTTGCAAATCCGGCAATAGAATCAGCGATTGCTGAGTAATCTACCGTGCATTCCTTTTCAATATGGAGTGAGTTGATAATCAATCGTTTGGTTTTCCTGTCTGCCTTTGCATCAAGTCGTCCGATAAAATCATCGCCCGTCATTATCGGCAAGCAGAAATATCCAAATTTGCGTTTTGGTGCAGGGAGATAACATTCAATTTGATAATCAAAATCCCATAACGATTGAAGTCGCTTACGCTGAATGACAGAATTATCAAATGGTGAGAGAATATGCGTTTTCTTATTTGCCGAAGGTTTGATACTGTTTAGATTCTCGTCGGTAGAATAATACGTTTGCTTGTTTGTGTCGATTACAACTTGAAGTATCTCCCCGTTTTCAAGCATTTCTTTGATGGTTTTCTGAATTGACTTGCGAACATCGCCTCCACGGAGATATGAGATTTCCTCTACACTTGCGAAGCCATGAGCCTTGATGGCAGAAGAAATCAAGTAGCGGGTGTATTCCTCCTGAGTCGGCATTGTTTTACTAACACTTGCCGGTAAAACACGTTCCGTAAGGTCGAATACCTTTTGCAAATTGACCCTGCGCGCAACCATCAAATCACCTTGAAT
>CALMMI010000062.1 GCA_937868245.1 uncultured Ignavibacteria bacterium
CTACAACAACATATCCGGCATCATTCGACGTACCTACGATTACACCGAGGCGCTGGTTTACCTGCCCAATCATCACACCTTGGAATTCTTCCGGTCCGCTTACCTCAAGCTTCATGATCGGCTCCAGGATAATATGTTTTGCCTTTTGATAGAATTCACGGATAGCTGTCATCGAAGCAACCTTAAATGCAAGTTCAGATGAGTCCACTGCGTGAAACTGACCGTCATTAAGAACCACACGTACACGAACTACTGGTTGACCAATCAACTGACCGTCTTGCAATTGCTCCTTGAAGCCTTTATCGCAACCGGGGATGTATTCACGAGGAATCACACCACCCACAATATCATCTACGAATTCGTAGTTTTCAACTGCATCCGACGGTAATGGCTCGATATATCCTGCCACACGCGCAAATTGACCCGAACCACCTGTTTGCTTTTTGTGAGTATAGTTAAATTCTGCACGCTGAGTAATAGTTTCGCGGAACGCAACTTTCGGACGACCTACAATCACTTCACAGTTATATTCACGCTTGATACGCTCAATGTAGATTTCCAAGTGAAGCTCGCCCATTCCCTTAACAATTGTTTCGCCGCTTTCCTCATCACGGTAAACACGGAAAGTCGGGTCTTCTTTAGTAAAGCGGTTGAGAGCTTTCGAGAAATTTACTTGTCCTGCTTTTTCTTTTGGAGAAACCGCAAGTTCGATAACAGGCTCAGGAACGAACATCGAGGTCATTGTTATGCTAACCGAACCGTCAGTGAATGTATCACCGCTGGCACAATCAACACCAAACATCGCCACAATATCACCTGCATGTGTTTCTTCAATATCATTCATTTCGTCAGAGTGCATACGCACCAAACGTGGAACTTTAACTTTCTTTCCGGTAACCATATTGAAAATCGTATCGCCTTTTTTGATAGCGCCTTGATAGATTCTCATATAAGTAAGCTGACCGAAACGTCCGTCTTCAAGCTTGAATGCAAGACCTACAAACGGTTTCGTCAAATCATCTGACGACAACGTCACTTTAGCTTCGTTGTTATTTTGGTCAAGACCTTCGTTCTTAATATCAGTTGGGCAAGGCAAGAAATCAGTGATACCATCTAGAAGAACCTGAACACCTTTGTTCTTTTTGGCTGAACCAACGAACACAGGAGTAATTCTTAAAGACAAAGTTTCCCTTCTGATAACCGGCTTCAATTCATCTTCTGTTACGAATTCATCCAAAAGAAATTTTTCTGCAATATTATCATCAAAATCCGAAAGAGCTTCTACAAGTGCATGGCGGTGTTGTTTTGCTTCTTCAAGAAGTTCCGCAGGAATTTCTTCAATACGGATAAACTCACCGTTGTCACCATCGAAATAATTTGCCTTCATCGAAAGCAGATTGATGATACCTTCGTTTTTATCTTCCAAACCGATAGGCATGGTAATAAGAACTGGATTGTGGCTGAGTTTTTCACGCAATTGCGCCATAACTCTTAACGGGTTAGAACCCGAACGGTCAATTTTATTAATGAAAGCCAAGCGTGGAACGCTATAACGGCGCATTTGTCTGTCAACGGTGATTGACTGACTTTGCACACCTGCCACAGCACAAAGAACCAGAACAGCTCCGTCGAGAACACGCAATGCGCGCTCAACTTCTACCGTAAAGTCTACGTGACCTGGAGTGTCGATAAGGTTAATTTGGAAATCCTTCCATGCGCAGTATGTTGCAGCGGATTGGATTGTGATCCCTTTTTCGCGTTCGAGATCCATCGAATCCATTTTTGCACCTACACCGGATTTTCCACGTACTTCTTCAATTTTGTGAATCTTACCTGTATAATACAAAATACGTTCGCTGAGAGTGGTTTTACCGGAATCAATGTGAGCTGAAATTCCAATGTTGCGAACTTTAGTTATATCTG
>CALMMI010000063.1 GCA_937868245.1 uncultured Ignavibacteria bacterium
GGGTATGATACAAAAACTCGGATTTCCCCTTGCAATTCTCTTTTTCCTTATCATAAGCGGGATTGCAATTCAAAGTATCCGATTATCACGACGGTTGAACGATACCTTTTACATCTTTCTGGCAATAAGCTCGGCAGCAGGAATAGTTTCGATGTGCGTCATCAATTTTGTAGGCAGTACGTTTGATGCACGCGAAGGCATGTTTCTACTGGCAATACTATTCTCTTTTTCCTTCCTGGCTGAGCAGGAGCTTAAAAGACAAAATGCTCTTGTCAAGATATAATTGATTTCCCTTCCCTACTTCACAACACTCATTGTTCGTGAATCAATATACATCCCTGCTTGGATAACATAATAGTACATACCTGAATTCAGATTTTCTGCTGAAAGGTCAATGCTATAATTACCGCCGATAAGTACCTGTGAACCATCTAAAATCGTTCTAACCAACTCTCCTGTCATTGTGTATATTTTCAACGTAACAGGTGCAGTTTCCTGGGTTGAAAACTCGATGGACGTTGAATTACTGAACGGATTCGGTTTGTTTTGAGACAAATTAGGATTTGATGTAGAGTACTTTAGCGTAGTAATTGTACATTTACCTCCCGTTATAAATGGCGAACGTCCTGCAAGCGGAATAATATCAATGAATTGCAGTGAGTCTGTATGGAAATTACTTGCAACTACCCGCATTGGAGATATTAGTGTGTCGGGTACAGTTACAAGGAATTTCAGTTCTGCAATTTGACCCGCTTTTACGTCATCCATATTTGTATAATTCAGGTTGATTGAACCAAGAGCCGGACTTACACCAAGATTTTGAGTAATAGCCGAACTTGCTGAAAGGAATTTCAAACTAAACGGGTTATAGCTAACATTTACATCAAAATTCATAGCTTTAAGCCAATAGGTATTTCCTTTGTATGTAGCTGAAAAATCCTTTTCGATAAAGACAGGGATTTTAACAGTATCACCAAGTGTACCTGCAAGTGAATCCGGGAATACAAAATTATTCGAAAATGCCAATCCCATTGGAATATCAGGAGCATACCCTGTTCCTGCCACACTTGTAGAATCGAATACCGTACACGGAACAATAGACCGCGCTTTTAACTGGGGAGGTGCAGGAAATTCACGAGAAGGACAAAAACGAACAGTATAAACAATCGAATCACCTACATTTAACAACTGGTTGTTTGCCGGAACGCTTCCAACTATAGAAAGATCTTTTGCCAAACCAGGTAAGGAATCAACAACAACCGGAACATCACCTGTATTCTTAATCGTTATTGTTCTATCCGAGCAATCAAGTACACGCACACTATCAAAATTGACCGTATCAATAATTGTAATTTCTGTTTTTTGTACGATCACCTGACCTTCATCAGCCCCTGCTAGAATTTGGAACAAAATAGTCTGTTCCGTATCAAAAGATATGCTGTCGACCGTTATTTTTTTGTTTGCACGGTTACCTGTTCTCGATAAAAATTTTGCAATTAAAAACGGTTTTAAGGAATCTACCGCACAGAAATTTTTCATTACAAACTCAGTACCGACTGTAGGAGACGGCTTTGCAGTAATTAAAGGCGAATACTGAGGGAAGCATTGCGTATTCAAGTAATCGGAAGTAGCCCCCACATACCGGAACTCGGTAGTATCATATCCCAAGCGGCAGAAAATATCCACTAAATTTGCAGGAATTTGCCGAGATGTATAAACAGGTACAAACAATGTATCACAGGTTGTGATTTTAAATGTATCTATTTCAATCCGCTTATTATCAAAATTGAAATCCAATCCGAATGCCGGTGCAAAACCATTACCTGATAACTGAACCGTGGTATCAATATCCTTGCAAGGGTTACTTACATGCAGAAGCATCTTGGCTGTGTATGTCCTAGCCGCCCTCGGCTTAAAATCTACCCGGACTCTGAGAGTATCTCCTGGTTGTAATGTAATCGGAAATGGTCTGCCCTTGGTATCGGAATAGGAAAAGACTCTCTCATCGGGCATAAAACTTGCCGAATCTATTGTAACCGGATATTGATCAGGATTTGTAAGAATTGAAGGTATGATTACCGTAATAATTCTTGGAGTACTTATCGTATCTACACGTGCAGGTACAAACACATTCAAAGGAGGTGACGGTTTATAAAGCAACGACCTCTTGCCAATCAGAAACACCTTATATGATGCATTCCAACCGCTTCCGCTTGCTGCCAGACGCATGTTTGCAGCACAATCCACATACTTATCTTCGGCAGGAGTTCTTGGGCAAAATACAACCCTAACTGTATCTCGCGTATCAGGTGGTATCGAATACGGGAACGTTCCACTTGGGGAATAGGAAGATGTCCATGTCCAGAATTGAGGAGTTCCGCCGGGTACAAGAATCTACTTTCATGGGATGGACCAGTGATTGATTTACAAGCGGTATTTCGCGCACTATACAATCGCATGGTTTTACAAATCCCCAGTTTACGAGTGATACGGGAGCTTCAAGTTTCAGGATAATTCCCCGAGCCTTCAAATTTCCTGTTGTGCTGATTGCAGCACATGGGGATTCTGAAAAAACCTTCACTTGCCCATCATACGTTTGGGCTGCTAATGGAGCAAATTCCAAAACTACCTGAATTGAATCGCGTGGATTTAATACTGATTTTATCGGACGGCTTGTTGAAATCAACGTAAAGCCGGGTGGTATGTATATACTGTCAACTCTAACCGGTAATATTGATATATTTTCAATGGTAATGGAATCCCGTTTCTTATCCCCTACTTCCAATGTTCCAAAAACTGTTAGTGTTGTAACTGCCAACTTAGGAGAAGTTGAAGTACCAAACAATGGTGCAGCCCACTGCACATTTTGGGACATATATTTCAAGTAGGCACGGTCTGCGCGGTCCACTGTAACATCATTGGGTGTATATCGGAATATAAACCTTGTTGACTTATTTGCGGGAATTGTTATCGATTGCGGTACCGACGGCGGATCGATAATTGTATATCTTCCCGATGGGTCACTAAGTTGGATTTGAGTAATTGTTTGATCGGTATTTACGATATTGATAATATCGAGCGTATCAAGTGCCGACTGGCAGCCGACCACATTGTCAGTTCGCATAACAATCGGATCGAACTTAAATGTCTCTATTATCCCCTGCCCCCTGATTGGAATACAATCGGTGGTAAAACACCGTTGTTCAAACAAACATAACTCATCTATATATAATGAATCTTTAAGAGGTCTGAACGTAATTGGTATAGCAACAGAATCGCCCTTACGAATTGTAACGGATTTTGTTCCGGTAAGGAAAAACACCTGACCCGATTTTGGATAAAACGATACCCGCAAATCATCCGGTGCTTTATTCTTTGCTATAACGGTTATTGTTTTTTCCTGTCCGACTATTACATTTCCGAAGTCAGCAAGATTTGTTGACCATTCAACCTTTGCCTCGTAACCGATTCCGCTAATATACACTTTACGTATAATTGAGCAGTTGGATCCCTGAACATGGGCAATAATAATAACTGAATCCTTGAACGGACCTGATTTGTTAGGGAAAAATCTGAACACATTTTGTTCCTGCCCTGTTGCTACTTTCATTACAAACGGGAATCGAAGGCGTCTCCCCGTAAACCCTGTTGGTATTTTAACGGTATCAACGGTAACCTCGCGTGAGGTTAGGTTTTTCCATGTCCACATGATTGGGTCGCTTAATTGTCCTACGCATACACTTCCGAATTTTGAAGAATGGAGGCGGTTTTTCCCGCTTGGGTCGTATAAACCTAATACTTCCCGTACAACTCCCCGGATAGGTATTACAACTATTCCCGGACACTTATCATCTGAAATTGTTTTTAGGGTATCATAATACATACCCGAAGTATCTTTCGAGTGAAAGCGTACCGTAACATCAATGCAGCCTCCGACAGGTATGGTAACAGGAAGTTTGTTTTTAGCAGGATTTACAACTTCAAACATCTGTGGGTAATATAAATTAAATCCGCTAATAGTAAGTGGTCTGCCAGCCCCTACACTATCACTTTGATTACAAATTTTGAACGTAGTGTCTTTATATAATTGTTCCTGGCATCCGGCATACAAAGTATCGAAATTAAGCCTTGTTTTTGTGTATCTAAGTTCAGTAAGCCGTGTGAGTCTTATTGGAATCAGGATTTCTGTACCGCAGGAATTGGTGGGAGTAATTTTAAGATCAGCAACAATACTACCGGTAAGTGATGAGTTAAATCGTACTTGGAATGTAACTGGAACTAATGAAGCAAGCGTAGCTGAGTTTTGCGTCAAACTAAATGCACTTGCATCACGGTTATCTATTTTCATAGTAACAGAACTTCCACAAAGAGATGTATCTGTAATAGTGACATCAAATGTTTGAGAGCTTACGCACTTAACTGTAGTTGTTATCGAAGTGACTGATGCGACAACTGTTTGTGGTACAGTACGTGTAGATTTTTGGCAACTTGCACCTGATTTCATTTCACCTACATAATTTTTGCCGGTGGCATCACACAAGTTTATACTCCCTGATGTTTCATTGCAGCGATAATATACTAATAGCCCTGCTTCATTCCCATTCAGTTCCTTATTCTTTTGGCAGAGTATTTCGTTTGGAGTAATGGCGCGTGTCCATATCCTAATTTCGTCCATTTGCCCCTTGAAATTTTGATAGAGTGATTTATTATCAGATAAGCCGTTACAACTTCCTATTTGCAAAGGGACTTTTGATTGCTGCTTTTCATCGGTAGGGCGTAAATATTTTGTAGGGTAAAGCGCGTTTGATGCTGATGCAACAAGCAATCCGTTTATATACAGGTAGGAAGTTTGGCTTGCACCGTCGAACACGGCTGCAATATGAGTCCATTTACCAAAATTGGATGCAAAAGGTGTTCTTGCAATTGTGTTATCTGTGCTTTTGAGTTTTGTACCATCTCCGTTCACCTCAAAAACTAATTCGTCATTAGGGTTTACATACACTACCCAAACATCATTCACATCAAATGACGGTCCCCAAAGCCCACCTATGAACTGCTGTTTGCCTGCAACCCGGGTAAGGTTAATCCAACTTTCAAATGTAAGTGCCGTTTGTAGTTTATCCTTAATTGAATACTTGGTAACATCTACATAATGCGTACCTTTATCACTAAAAACAGTCAGTGTGAGAGCAGGTGAATTATTACACGCTTTGTCCTTATCACAAGCTGCAGGAAATTGCGCTTGCAAGTTCCTACCTGATAACGAGAAAAGAATCGCAATTAAACTAACTGTAAATATTTTCATAGGATAAAATGCCTTTCAGTTTCATTAGGATAAGGTGCAAAAACAACCTTAGAGAGCAATTTTCAATTGGCTTTGAGTACTTTGTAGTAATCCTCGATATACCAATACCCCGTACAAAAGAGTAAAAAAAGTCTTTATAAAATCGTAATACCCCCAAAAAATCAACCCTTTTTGAACGGGAATATTCCAAAACGGACTTAACATATCGATGAAAAATGCAAAAAGGATAAACACCGTCATCATTGCCCGTACAAATAAATCACGTTCAACAGACAATTTTAGAACTGTGTGGACAAACCTTGCAACTACCAATGCAAACGCGCCGAAAAATGTAGAAAGCGACAAGTAAACACTAATCGATACAATGGTTTGAACAATATCATTGCCAAAATCCAATTTTGCCATCCACACCCCATAGACAGGGTCGTTATACAGTTTGAACGTTCCAGCAAAAGTTGCCATCAAGAGCATTGTAAACAGATGGGGGTACCGCCCCCTTTGTCTGTCTTCATTATACTTTAGAGGACGGAATGTAATCAGTTTAACTGCTGTCATCATCTTGAAAAAATCACGTATTGCAATATTTTCAAATGCATCCAGCAGTCTCGGTATCAATGTTGTGAGTAACACAGGCTCTTCGTCCGAATACTCCTCTGTTTCAGCCTCGAGTAAAATTCCGCATTCAGGACAGTATTTAGCACCGTCAGGTAATTTACCACCGCATGAATGACAATAGTTGAATTGCATAGTTACTTGAATGCTGCTCTATCGCTGAACAATGATATTCCCCACCAAATGGCGTCCGCCGATTGTAACTGTACAGAGGTACGTTCCGCTGGCTGATTTTAATTCAACAGGGATACGCTGTGTACCTGTTTCCAATATGCCGCTGAATATCGATTCACTTATTTTACCTGTAATATCAAGTAATGAAATTTCCACTTTGGATTGCTTCGTAAGTTCAAAGGATATTTCAGTTTTACCTGATGTAACGTTTGGAGTGATTAATAGTTCCTGTGCGGGGAAATCAGGCATATCCATAACTCCTGTAACCGGGGATTGAAGAACGGGTAAGGCTACCAGAGATTCATCTTTCAAGAGCGAACGGGCTTCGTCTTTAGTTGCACCAAACCACGTTTGTAGAATATCTGCATACACACGTCTGTAATCATTCTTAAATTGAAGATCATTGTTGCTGTTTAATTCGGATAAATTTGGATTCTCACCATATATTGCTGAGTTTACACGTGTACCGAATACAAACTGAACTGATGCAGCACCGTGATCAGTTCCCCTGCTTCCATTTTCGGCTGGACGGCGACCAAATTCAGAGACAGTCATTCCAACCACACGATTTGCAAATCCCTGTTGAAGGGCATCACCGATAAACTGGCTAATTCCATTAGATAAAGCATTTAACAAGTTCGGATGATTTCCACCGAGACTTACATCTTGTTGTTGAACATGGGTGTCGAACCCACCCATTGAGCACATAAACACTTTTGTTTTTAATCCACCGGATATGAGCCGTGCAATAAGTTTCATTTGCTGGGCGAACCCTTGAGAATAATCTAGAGTATTCTTACCCTTATCAAACGCAGTTTTGATTACCTGGGAATATTTATCCGATTCTAATGCTATAGTACGGATATAGTTAAACTCATTAGCGTAAGCAGTTTTATCGTCAATAAGTTGCTCGTCGGGAGAGAGTCCTTGTCCCAGTTTGAAGAATGAATCAGGGTCGGTAAGAGCGATCCCCATATCCCCTTTTTCACTTTGGAATGCAAGTGACAATGTACCCCCAATTTGAACACAAAGCGGGTCATCAGGAATTTCAGTAGGGAAATTCGGGAGACGGTTAGCAAAGTAACGTCCTATCCATCCATCGGTCAGCCGTGTGTTCGGGTCTGAATTATTCAATCCTGAAAGCCAAATATCGGTAGATCTAAAATGAGAAAGATTTGGATTTTCATACCCTACTCCCTGAACAACTGCTAAACGTCCTGTGTCCATTAACCCTAAAAACCCGTTACCATATACATTATTAACAAGTGCAGGATGGAAGTAATAATTGGTATTGCCGTATCGTTTTGCTTTATCTTTCGGTACAGCAATTTCGGGACGAAGTTTATAATAATTGTCATCTTCTGCCGGGATAAACGTATTCAATCCGTCATTCCCGCCAAATAACTGTATGATGATTAATATTGCATCGTTTTCCATTGCCTGTGAACCTAAAACTCCAACTGGAGATTTAGCATACACCGGGATTCCGCCGATAAGTTGAGGAGCAAGAGCTGCACCTGCTGCAATCGCTGCCGATGACTGAAGAAAGTTTCTGCGTTTCATAGTTTTTTGTTCCTCAAATAATTAGCATAAATGAAAATCGGGTGCTTTAATAAATGCCATTAACACGGCTTTGATTCCTCTTGCAGCTGATGTTCCGTCGTTCAACATTCCTTGCCATTCATACACTGGTTGTTTTTGCAACAGAGCTTCCTCCAGATAGTATTTATGGCGCGATGCAATCACAGGCTTCGGCAAAAAGAATGCTTCTAGTGCTGCAGTAAGTTTATCTGCGTCTGTATAATCAGGAAATTGCTTTGCAAGATCAATAAGTTCCTGGTTCGTCATTGCCGATACAAGGGCAGCAGCAAATTGTCGGCGGTTAGGATAGGTTTTCGTGCTTATCCATCTGTGATACCCTTCCCAACCTGATACATTCGGCGGATCCATCAGTGTCTGCTCCATTGATGCCATTGATGTACCTGCATCCGTAACAAATGCTTTTGAAAGTTGACGTGCAAAACCCACAACGTACTCTACAGGTGTCTTAATTTGCACACCGATATTTGCTTCGTCAAAAAAATGTGCACTTTTGAGTAATGTTGCTATAAGAGGACGAATTTGAAAATTGTTCTGCTTGAAAAGTGTTGCCATTTGTTCAATAACATTTTCGTCAGTACCCGAAGGGCTGCTATACACAAAATATCGGTAAATTTTTCGAGAAATGAA
>CALMMI010000064.1 GCA_937868245.1 uncultured Ignavibacteria bacterium
CCAACAGGTTCGTTAATTTCAACTTTAAATTTACCTGTTTTACCGGATGCATCTGTTGCACTAAGCTTGGTTACCGTTAAATTTTTACCATTGAAGGTAACTGTCGGCATACCTTTGTCGAACGGACTTGCGATAAACGTTGCAACTGTTTTTGGAGCTTTATCGAATGAATAAAGCATTTCATCATCCCATGAAACAACAGGTGGGATATCAGGAACATCCGGTTGTTGTACGCGAATATCGATTTCTATACTACCCTTGTTTTGTTCAAATGTATTGGAACGTCCCGGAGCTAATAGTCTGGCTATATAACCGTAAAGATTCACTTTGCCGCGATCTTCGGGAGTTTTTGCTTTTTCACGTGCAGCATCAATTTCAGTTAGGAATTTTTCAATTTCAATTTTACCGTCAATCAAATCTTGAGCTGATGGCAATCCTAATGATTCAAGCTGTTGTGTAAGGTCTCTTTTTACGATTTCCAAATCTTTTACCTTCAACTGCACAGTACCAATGTTAACTTTAGCATCTTCGTTCATTTCGCTAAGTTTTTGATCAGCCGAAATTCCTAAGATTCTATTAGTTCTTGAACTGAAACGTAGTTTATACCATCCGGGCTGTGAAGGCGGTTGGAAGTTTACAACGAAAGCTCTTTTATTAAGCTTGCCCCCGCTTCGCTTGGAAACAATGTCTGTACGGTCTCGCGAATACTGAAACACAGTATTTGCTGATATAGCTTCGTTAGGAGCGTAGCGATTTATATCCCCTACCTGAATTTGGGAAGGAACATACACAGGCTCTTTAAAATCCTCCATTTTGGGAAGATCCAATTCAATCCGTCTGGACGCTTGCAAAACCCATTTTTGAGCTTCCGGTCTGTTTGGATCTGAAATTTCATCTCCCATTTCAGGATTTACATTCACTTTTGTGAATGATTTTTCAGGAGGTGCCGAAGGAACATCAATCTCCCTGCTGGAGTTGTAATACACTTCGTATTGCAATTCCTGAACATTCGCAAGTTTTTTAAGAGTCTCAATTCGCTCAAGCTTTTCCTTATCCTCTAAGCCTTCCAATTTCGTAGAACCGGCTACATCCGTAACCCCTACTTCAATTGAATAGGTACGGAAATTTTTGAAATCTTTCTTTACTTCGGACGGTAGCTTATCCGTAAGCACAATTTCATCTTGAGGTCGGGTATTAATACCTTCAGTCCCCGCACCTGATTGAAGTTGCGTGAGAATACTTTCCACGATGCGCTGAGACTCACGTTGTTTTTTAATGAGATGCTCTTCCGCTTCATCGCGTTCAACGATAATAATCAGCAGTTCTAGAATAACTGCAAGATATAACACAAAGTAAACTTTGCCGGCTCCACCTTTTGACATGGACGTAACTCCGAAGAGAAAAGAAACAATTTAATTTATTAGGTAAACTCAAAACGCCCCCCATTTTGGCGGAATTCAATGAGTTATTGATGTTTGCATTTTCAAACGTTGGCTGTGGTATTTATTTTAGGGTTGTACTATTACAAAAACCCTAGGTGTGAAGCTCAGTCCGTACTGAGCTTAAAAATGGGATTCTTATTGTTATTGAACAAGAACCCCATACTGATATCGAATTATTGCTTTGGCGTCGGAGAATCTTTTTTAGTAGTAGTTTCTGCTTTAGACATTGTTTTGTCTTTTTTGCAGCAACCCTCTTTTTTAGCCATTGCGCCTTTTTTGCAACAATCTGCACCATCGGTTTTAGCCGCTTCTGTTTTGCAGGCGGTTTTATCTTTGCAAGCAGCGGTACTGACAAGCGTAGGGGCGAAAATCAAGCCCAAGCATAGTGCCGCAGCAGCAAATTTCTGTGCTATTTTCATCAAAAACTCCTTCTGTATATTGAAAAAAAGTGGGATTATTTTATCAAGGCGATGCAATATATTGTAAATCAAACTTTTGGGCAAACAAAAAATTCAAATTACTCTGGAAATTGCCCAATTGTTTTGATACCGCTCCCCAATTATCGGTACTTTTCATAGACAACTCTTGCTGATAAACCTTACATCATTTCTTTTTCAAAGTCGGATGTTTTATTGTATTTTTGTAGTGCAAATACTTACAATTACTAACTCAAACGACCTAAATACACATCAATACAAAATAATGTCTTCTATAAAAATCGCTATTCCCGACAATCAATTTTATCTTCCAATTCTGAAAAATTGCGACTCTGTTGCTTCACAAAATAATTTTTCAATTATTCGTACCTCCGAACAACAATGTGCCGAACTTTTATTAACCAATCGTGTTGACATTGCTCTGATATCACCTCTGGCGTATGGTGAAGCTGTCGGACAGGTTGATTATCGGATTATTCCTGCATCGGCTGTCAGTGCCGAGGGATTCACAGGAATTGCCTCGGTATATTTTAGCCCGTTTTTGCAAACCATAGAAACAATTGCGGTACCCAATCCTGACGATTTCATAACTCTTGCCGGACGTTTAGTACTTATAGAGAAATTTGATATTCATACTACAATAGTACCGGCAACAGGTACACTCGACGAACTTTTAGCAAAAGCAGATGCAGCCATTGTTTGGAACAATCCAACTCTTCCACCGTCTTCTTTGGATATTACCGAAGAATGGATGGATGCTTTCGAGAATCCCTTGCCTATTGCTCTTTGGGTGTGCCGCCCGGAAGAGTTACCGGATAACATAACCGACATAATCAATTCATTTGCTGCAGACAACCTGCCTGCTACTCAAATTATACACGACCATGATTGTGATTCGCCCGAATCACATGAAAACGCTTTTGGAGAGTTTCGCGAAGGCGCGATGTTCTGGAAATGGTCCGACAAAACAGAAGAATGGCTTGACCAAACCCTGGACGCACTTTTTTATCATTCTTTTATTCCTGCAATTCCGAATGTAAAGGTTTTTGGGCGTGATGCTGTTGAGTGATGTGTAATTTAAGAAAGTAGATATTAATACTATTTTGGGTTTTGTCAGTGTAAATGATAACTCTTTTTTAAGGCGTAAGAACAACTGTCCTGTCATGCTGAACTTGATTCAGCATCTCCGTTAGAACGGCGAAATAGTACGTTTGAATATACGACCTGGTAGCCACGAAAATCCTGAATCGAGTTCAGGATGACATGCGTGAATATTTTAGCTTATGACATTGCATTATTTTGCTTAAGGTGTGGCGCTCGTTGTGAACTCGTCAATTACCTGCCAATCAAATCACATTCACTTCCGGCTCTATCACAACCCCGAATTTCGTTCGAACGGAATCTTGTATTTCACGTGCTAATGAAATAATCTCGCCTCCTGTAGCCCCTCCGTAATTTACCAATACTAATGCCTGACGCGGATATACACCTGCATCCCCTTTGCGTACTCCCTTCCAACCACATTGTTCGATAAGCCATGCCGCAGGAATCTTAACCATTCCGTCGGGATGGGGATAGCTTGGCATTCCATGATAGGTTGAGTGTAATGTTTTATAGTCACTACTTGCAATCACAGGATTTTTGAAAAAACTTCCTGCATTTCCAATTTCATCCGGATTGGGAAGTTTTCGGGTGCGAATTGCGCAGACAGACTTGAACACATCTTGAATGCTTGCAGTATCAATAAGCGAATCAAGTTCGAACCTGAGATCTGCGTAATTTGTATGAAGTGCCTTCGGGTTTTTACGCAGCCTTAGCATTACCGACGTAATTATATATTGCCCCTTCGCTCTTTTTTTGAAAATGCTGTCCCGATACCCGAATTCACATTCATCCTTATGAAATGCCCTTGTGTGCAGTTTCACTGTATCAAAAGCCTCCAGTGATTCAAAAACATCCTTAATTTCAACGCCATACGCTCCAATATTCTGAATCGGTGCTGCGCCTATCGTACCCGGGATTAGTGCAAGGTTTTCAATACCTGCATAATTGTTGTTTATGCACCATTCTACAGTTTTGTGCCAGTTCTCCCCTGCCCCTATTTTCAATAGAATTGTATCGTCGGTTTCCTCGATAATTTCTTTCCCTTTGATGGAAATTTTGAGTACGATTCCCCCCCAATCCTTTGTAAAGAGCAGATTGCTTCCACCACCCAAAATCAGGAGTTCATCTCTGTTTGTTCCTTCAAGTAGTTCCGGCAGTTGATGCAGTGAAGTTATATCCACAAAATATCGTGTAGATGCTTCAATACCAAAAGTGTTAAACTCTTTCAAGGAACTGTTTTCGTGGATTATCATGTTTTCTCAATTAATTATAGAAACCATTAAGCAGGCTTTTTACTGGGTAAATTGATTTTTAGGGTCTATAATGCGAGCCAGATCCAATGCTTTTTGTCCGATGTCCGGTTGCCCTTGGGAATTTGCGTACCGCCCTAAATTTATCATACTCACACCTGCCATTTTACGGATTCCATCGTCTAAATGTCCGGTGCGACCTTTAGTAGAAGAGACAAATTTATCGCAGTTAATTTTATTGAGTGAAATTAAATGCACAGACGGCTGACTTCCATTTGGATTTTTTTTGTACAAACGAAATGCAAATCCTTCGGGAACTTTTTCGTACTCTTTGGCAACTTCAGGCTCATTCTGAAGAATATCTAATGTTAGATAAATTGGATGCGTGTCGAAGTTTTTAGAAATATAGGCGTTGAGCAACGCAACATATTTCCGTTGAATCCTTTGTACATTTTCTTGCGACAGCATAAAAACATCGTTGTGCTGCTCAAATTCTTCCAAGTCCTTCATATAATCATCCATTTCGGGTTTGCACGATGCTAGTACAGGATACCAACGCATTGCTTGGGGTGGATACCATGTTCGGCGAAGCAACTCCTTTTCGACCAGAATAATATCAGGACGGTAATTTTCCACTCTTTGTTTATACCAAAAAGCCGAGCACCAGTAATCCCATTGGGATGAAATAATTACAGGATTCGGAGCAAGGTTATCCACCATTATCCGTGTATATTCAGCCACCTGATAATCATTTGCATGATTATTTTCCTTTAGGTTCATTCCAAAAGCCAATAATGGAAGAAGAACAAATGTAGGAAGTGCAACAGGATATTTCTCGGCAATGGCTAAAAGTCCGATAGCTGTAATTAACAGAAGTCCGATGAAAGCGAGTAAAAAGTACGTATCAATATCATGAATACTATAATTGACCGCATAAAACACACAGCCGATTATTAATAAAATCAAAAATACCATCATGGATTTGGAACGTTTCCAACCTGCAACCATCCCTATAAGAAAAGGTACAATACCGAGCATCCCAAGTTCAAAAGGGATAAGTTTCATAAACAATTTAAAATTTGTACCGATTCCTTCCCCGGTGAACATCCATACTTGAAATTGTTTCCCTGTAGCATGATACGAGAACTTATCCCAACTGCGATGAACCGCTCCCCAGTTAAATTCCGGTAAGGCTGCGCTTCTGAGCGGTAGATACAACCACACACTTAATCCTAAAAGAAACGGGATAGCAAGTAATCCGATTGTTTTCCATCGTTCTGCACTAAAATTCAATTTTTCATTTGGTCGTTTGAAAAACAGGAATAACATTGCAGGAGCCATCAGAACCGTTGTACCGTGGTTTGCAAAACCCAACCCGAGAACAAGCCCCCACAGCATTAATATCTTACGGTCACCGGAAACCATTGCCCGCAGAAACAGCCAGATTGATGCCGTAAAAATAACAAGCTGTAGAGAATACACCTCAATTGCAACTGCTTGCGCCCAAACGGTATCAGCAAACCCATACAGCAATGCCACAATAGCAGCGATCAAGGTAATGGAATTATCCGGGAGAGTAACCTGTGTAATGGCTTGAGATTGGGTTTGTTTACCCTTCTTTGCATGTTTTACTTTAGAAACTGTAGTTTTAGGTTTGATGTTCTGCAAGAGAAATTCAACAAGATAGAAAAACAGCATTGCTGAGACGGCTGTGCAGAATCCTGCAAAATAGTTAAGTTTTAATATCGGTGAAACCGTAAGCGGGAGCATTGTCCATAAATGCCCTATTAGTGTAAAGAGCGGATACCCCGTCGGATGAGCTACACCAAGTGTGGTACACACTGCTGCAAGTTCCCCGCTGTCGGTAAACCCCACATCAGGATTTGCAGTAAGGATATAGACCGCAAGAGTGATCAGCATCACGAGCCATCCTGCCAAACGAGTAGATAACCATTTCATAATTGCCCTTTGATTTATGGTAAGAAAACTTATGGTATTTTTGCTTTAATTAACAAAGTGCAACTTACCATTTCTCTCCAAAACACGAAAGGACGATTTTTAAGAATGAAAGCTCTTGTACTTCATAAACCGAATGCTCCTAAAGAAGTATTACCGACTCTCAAACCTTCTTCTTTACTAACGTTGGAAGAGATTGAGCGACCAAGTCCAAAACCTGACGAAGTACTGATTCGCGTTCATGCAGCAGCATTGAATCGCCGTGATGTATGGATTTGTGCGGGTAAATATTCAAAAATCCAATATCCCGCCGTGCTTGGGTCGGATGGATGTGGAATAGTTGTGGAAGTGGGTTCACCAGATCATTCTCATTGGATTGGTAAGGAAGTAGTGTTTAATCCTTCGATAAATTGGGGTGATAATCCCAAAGCGCAAGGGAGAGACTATCAAATACTCGGAATGCCGTCTCAAGGCACGCTTGCCGAGTATATTACACTACGTGTTCATAATATAGCCTTAACTCCTACTCACCTCACTCATGAGCAGGCAGCTGCCTTCCCTCTTGCATTTCTTACAGCATACCGGGCGGTTATAACACAGGCGAATGTTTTAGCCGGTGACACAGTTTTAATTACCGGAATTGGCGGCGGGGTAGCTCTTGCATGTTTCCAAATTACACAGGCAATCGGAGCGCATGTGTATGTTACCACTGGAAGTGACGACAAACTCCTTAGAGCAGCAGAACTCGGAGCAAAAGGCGGCGCAAACTACCACACAAGCGATTGGGACAGCATACTGCAATTTGCAAGCGGCGGCTTCGATACCATTATAGACAGCGCAGGCGGAAGTGATTTCAATAAACTGATGGGAATTGCAAAACCGGGTGGGACAATTGTTTCCTATGGTGCAACGATGGGGACAGTTCCCGAATTCAATCTGCACAGGCTGTTTTGGAAACAGTTAAGGATCATAGGGGCTACAATGGGAACGGATGAGGATTTTACAAAAATGATTGAATTTGTGGAACTACATAAGATAATTCCTGTTATTGATTCCGTCTTTTCATTTGAGGAAGCTGGGGCTGCGTTTGATAAGATGAATGAGTCGGGACAGTTTGGAAAAATTGTGGTGAAGATTGGGTAGTATTAAGAATTTAACGCAAAAGGCGCGAAGGGTCGCAAAAGGAACGCAAAGAACTTTTTTGAACATACCATAAAACTTACCAACAAAGCACTCGTCAAATTACTGCAGAAAGCATATTCTGCCGAGAAAGCTGCAGCATTTGCCTATCAAGGTCATGCGGGGTCTGTGAAAAACAAAGAAGAGAAGATAGCAATAAAACAGATTGAAGATGATGAGTGGACTCACCGCAAGGAAGTACTCGAAATTATGCAGAAGTACGAAATCCCAATTTCAAAAAAGTACGAGCTGCAATTTCATATCATAGGGAAAACAATTTCTGCAAGCTGTTATGTAATCGGATGGTTCATGCCCTTCTATTTTGCAGGCAGTCTGGAAAGTGGAAATGTTTGTGAGTACTTCCACATGAAGCACTATTTCAATGAGCTTGGTATAACCGAACATGATACAATTCTTTATGAAATGGGAATCAAGGAGAAAGAACACGAAGTCTATTTTCTGGAGCAGATAAAGAACCATAAACTACTAAAGAAAAAAAAAAAAGTCTTTTCTTGGGGTACTCACAAAAGTGCAAACAATGTTGATCTTGATGAGAAACTCCCTGTGGATTCTTCAGATATTTACTGTAAGAAATAGGATAGATAATGTACTTTGTAGAATTAGTAGAATCGGGTTTGCAGACCCGATTTTTTTTCACCGATGGTATCAACCAAGATTTTTCTTTTGGAGTATTACGATTCCTTATTAATTTTGCACTTAAGGAAGCTATATGCTCTCCTATTTGGGGAATCTTTTGATTACCCCGTGTGGGGACAATCTTCGGATTGTTCCCTTTTTTGTTTTCCGGTTAATCGGCTTTTGAAAGAGAATAGGGTTTGCAAACCCTATTCTACGGACGACGTGATTCTACTGTCCTTATATTGCAATCTGAAATAAAGAGAATAGGGTTTGCAAACCCTATTCTACGGACGACGTGATTCTACTGTCCT
>CALMMI010000065.1 GCA_937868245.1 uncultured Ignavibacteria bacterium
AAGAGTTTTGCACGCAGAAAGTGTATTGATTAATTGCTTAGGCAGATTGCTTTCAGTAGGTAAACCAAGCCAATTATAGGCTAATTGACGGATTTGAGCAGAACCAAATCTTTTTAATTTTAAAGGCAAAAAATCTATTGAGCTTTTAGCTATATCTGTATCAGGTATATCTTCTTCAAAACTCTGCTTATATGTTGTTATTATTCTTGCATTATTGTTTTCAATAAACTTCTTTATATTTCTTACAATTCTACTATCAGCATTAAAATCAATGTTGTCTATAAGTAACAACAGTGAAGAATGAGTGTAAAGCGACGATAGTTCTTTATTAGTAATATTTAAGAACTTTAAAATTTGTTTCTCTATAGTTGTATGATGGAGAGAATTAAAATTAATAACAACAGGAAAGCAATGATAAGTATCGATATTTTTACATAAATCAATAGCAATTTTATCTAAAAGAACTGTCTTACCTGTATCTTTCTGTCCTAAAATTATATAGTTACTCCCAGATCTAATAATTTCATCTGTTGATATGCATTCTTCTTTCAAGCCCTCAATGCTACTACTAATTTTTTCTTGTTTTAAGACTATTTTGGGTTCTACAAAAATATCTTCAATTTTATGAGATCGTGAGGGTGCAATATTATATCCTACTAAGTGCTTGTTCCAGTCTTCATATTCATTCTGAGAAATTGTATCTATTATCCTACGTACAAGTTTTTGCGATTCAATTAACTCTGTAACTGGGATGCTTAGTTCACAAATTCCATTGTCGTTTCCATAATTAGAATTTGATGTAAATTCTAATTTATCTTTTGAGTATTGTCTTGTATGGACTAAAACTCTATTGTCATTTGTTGGATAATCAATTATTCTATACCCCGATGTATATTTATGACTATCAGTTCTAATTTCAGAATTTGCAGGAACCATTGAAACTAAAGTGGTCCCTTTAAAATTTGATTTTTGAGCTAACTTATTACTATGGTCATGTCCCAGTAGGAGAATATTAAATCTATCAAGATAAGGCTCGATTGCTTCAATGTCAAAAGGTACAAGATGCTCTAATGAGTGATGCATAACTGCAATTGTAGCTCTGCAATCTTTGATTTGTTCATATGCTGAAGAAATTTGATGCTCACCAACTATTAATTTTCCTTTATCTTTTGCGCTATCATAACAACGCCAAGATGAGTTGATACATGCAATGCCAATTTTTAAGTTCTCTTTTTCAATTATATAAGTTGATTCATAGTTGCTTGTATAGTAATTCGAGGTATTCTCGTGGAATTGTTTCTCAAAATGTTTGAAATCATGTACCCTTTTAATACCTTCATCGTCGAGTTTATTCTTCTGCTTTTTGTTTACTTCTTCTGTAGTGGTCAAAGTTACTTGCATTCCATTTTCCATTGTTGGTGTATCAATACCTCTGACAACATCATGATTACCTGCGACAAAAACTAATTTTTCTTGTGATAATTGAAGGTTTGTTAATAATGGTTCAATTATTAATTTTTTAAAATGCTGAAAACCCAATTCTGCACCATTCAATGATTGCCCTCCTCTATCTATTAGGTCACCTGATAAAACAACAAGGTCAATTGGTGCGTATTTTTTTAAATCTTCAATTAAAGCTGGAATAATAGTTCTTACATAATCGGTACTATTACTTTCATTTAAGTGAAAATCGGATAGATGTATAATTCTTAGCATAATAACAAATAAAATAAACTAGAAAAAGTACGATTAATTAAAATTTCCTTCCCATCACATATTCCTCCGATACTGCCCGCCCACCGAATACAACGCCCCCGACATCTGCCCAAGCGAACACACCTTCGCAGCTTCCATCAGCGCGGCAAAGATATTCTCATTCTGCACAGCCGTTGTTTTGAGTGTTTGCACCGAACCCTCCAGCGAATCCGCATTGCGGCTTTGGAACGCACGGAGATTGGAAATCTGCTGCTGCTTCTCCTCATCAGTCGAGCGGATAACTTCCTTCGGCAGAATCGTCGGCGAACCCGTAGAGCTGAGAAAAGTATTCACCCCAATAATAGGATACTCCCCCGTATGCTTGAGCGTTTCGTAATAGAGCGACTCCTCCTGAATCTTATTCCGCTGGTACATCGTTTCCATCGCACCAAGAACCCCGCCGCGCTCTGCAATCTTGCTGAATTCGTTCAAAACGGCTTCTTCCACAAGGTCGGTAAGTTCTTCGATTATAAATGCTCCCTGCAAAGGATTCTCGTTCTTCGCAAGACCAAGCTCGCGGTTGATGATAAGCTGAATCGCCACCGCACGGCGTACCGATTCTTCGGTCGGCGTGGTAATCGCTTCGTCGTAGGCGTTGGTATGCAGCGAATTGCAATTGTCGTAAATCGCATAGAGGGCTTGCAGAGTGGTGCGAATATCATTAAAATCAATTTCCTGCGCATGAAGCGAACGTCCCGACGTTTGGATATGATATTTCAGCATTTGCGAACGTTCATTACCGCCGTAACGGTGCTTGATTGCGCGCGCCCAAATCCGACGTGCCACACGTCCGATAACGGCATATTCGGGGTCGATTCCATTCGAGAAAAAGAACGAAAGGTTTGGCGCAAAATCATCAATGTTCATCCCGCGCGAAAGGTAATATTCTACATACGTAAACCCGTTGGAAAGCGTAAGCGCAAGCTGTGTAATCGGGTTTGCACCCGCCTCGGCGATATGATACCCCGAAATCGAAACCGAATAGAAATTCCGCACACCCTTGTCAATAAAATATTCCTGAATATCACCCATCATACGGAGAGCAAATTCAGTCGAGAAAATGCAGGTGTTCTGCGCCTGGTCTTCCTTCAAAATATCCGCCTGTACCGTTCCGCGAACTGATTGCAGCGCACGTTTCTTGCAATCTGCATATACATCAGCGGGCAGCACCATGTCACCCGTAACACCGAGGAGCATCAATCCCAAACCGCTGTTACCCTGCGGCAAAACCTCGTCCTTCACATTCACGTTCTTATATACAGGACGCGCCTGTCCCTTAGCCGCAAAAATCGCATCAATCTTTTGCTCGACCTCATCCTGCAAGCCATGCTCGATAATATATTTCTCGCATTGCTGGTCAATCGCTGCATTCATAAAAAACGCCAACAGCATCGGAGCCGGACCGTTTATCGTCATCGAAACGGAGGTGGTCGGAGCACACAAATCAAACCCTGAATAGAGCTTCTTCGCATCATCAAGCGTAGCAATCGAAACACCCGAATTACCAACTTTTCCATAAATATCGGGGCGTTCATCCGGGTCTTCACCATAAAGTGTTACGCTGTCGAAAGCAGTGGAAAGACGCGCTGCAGGCATACCCTTGCTCACATAATGGAAGCGTCGGTTCGTCCTTTCAGGACCACCTTCGCCGGCAAACATTCGCGTAGGGTCTTCGCCCTGACGCTTGAACGGAAACACTCCGGCGGTATAGGGAAATTCCCCGGGGAAATTCTCCTTCATCGTCCATTCAACAATATCGCCCCAATCTTCAAACTTCGGAACAGCAATCTTCGGAATTTGCGTATGCGAAAGAGACTCGGTAAAATTTGCAACCTTAATTTCTTTCCCGCGAACAAAATAGCTGAAATTCTCGCTGCGGTAATTGCTCTTCTTGGTTTCCCATTCATCCAAAATCGCTTTGGTCAGGGGATGTAACTGTTTTTCAAGTTTGGCAATTGCGCTTTTCAGTTCTTCGAGGGCAGGGGAGAGATGTCCGTTTTTTGCTTTGGTTGTAGGGGCTGTATGATTTTTCATTGTAATCGTAATAAAAGTCAAAAAGATTGATTCACGGGTAACATAGTACAAAAATACTCAATTCTCGGTATGGTATAAAGTTTTTTGGATATTGGAGGGAAGGTAGGGTGGGTATTGAGAGAAGTTTTTGGGGTTCTGTCCTACGGTTTTTGGGCTTGCGCTTGCGGTCACCCATTGCCGCCCAAGCAAAAAGCCCTGCCGGATATTCGCTATCAGGCAGGGCTTTTACGAAGTTATAATAGATTAACGATACACAACAAACTTTTTAGAAACCAAACCGGCAGAGGTTTGGAACCGAACAAAATATACGCCGTTTGCATAACCGGTTGCATCTAAATATAGTTGAGGTGTATTAACTTGCTGCTTTAGAATTTCCATCCCTAAGCTATTCACAATATTAACAGAAGTAGCACCTAGAAGTCCAGAAATTGTGAAATAAGTTGACGTTGGATTGGGCGAAATCGAGATGGGGTTTGTTGATTCAGAAGTGTTACTCTCAGAAACAGCAGTGATATGCCCTATAGGAAGAACAACAATTTCGCCGGAAGAATTATAAGCAATGAGTGATTTGTTGTTCTTTGCAATGAAGAATGAATCTACACCTATCGGGGAGATAATGGAATCTATGCGATTTGTAGTTTGAATGTTATTGAAATAGAAAACTGAATCTTGACATTGTACTAATACATCTTTTGTATCATAGATTCCTTCGATAACCCTATCGAAAATTAATGTGTTGGGGAAGGAAATTGTGAGGTTGGGAATGATTGTATTTGTGCCCAAGTCAAAATAAAAATATTTAAAATTGTTTTTATACAAAATTGTATCCTTCATACTTGTGGTAAAGATTCTTGATATCTTTAAATAATCAGGTACATCTCGTCCATCTCGTTCTGTTCTAGAATATATTAAATAGGTTGAAGAGTCTTTAATTAAATCCTGTTTTTTAATCGAATAAAGTGTTTGATATTTATCAGCGTAACCTGATTTATAATAATAAACTTGATGATAGTAACTAGAGGATATCAAAAGCAAACTATCATTTATAAATAAATAATCAGTTGTCTCACCAATGTGAATTTGTTTTTTTATTTGAAAAGTATCATTTTTATTTTCGATAATTCCTAAATATCCAGTAATATCAGCTTCAGCTGCTGCTCCAAAACTTTGAAAAGTTCTGATGCCTGAATTTATTAATAGTAATTTTTTTTCATAAATGAAGTTGTAAATCGGAATATAACCATGAATATATTCATTTGAATAGATAGACGATATGATATTTAAATCCAAATATCCCTTTTTTAAAATTAGTTTAGAACTAATATCAAATATTACAATTCTTGCTTTTGTAAGGTTAAATTCTGAATAAGTACCAACAGTATCGATCCTATAGTACGATACTACAGCAGTTTTCCCATCACTTGAAAACTGAAAAAGATTTGGAGGAAATAAGGTAGTTTTGTCAGTAAAATCCACAGAATCTAACAACCCCCCACTCTCAAAATCCCAAATCCTAAGAAAACCGTCCTTATTGTACGTAAAAATTGAATCGTTATTCGGAGATAAGTGTAAGCTCACCAAATCTTTAATGAGCAGTTTCTGGTATTTGTATCCTGTTTTTTGCTCCCAACCTGATTCAGCAGCAAGAACATTGAAGTAAGTACAGAAGCTAACAATCAAACATAGGAGTGCATGGGTGAGCAGTTGTTTCATATTCCCTCCTTAAGAAGTGAGAAATTAGAAGATTACAGTCTAAAACATAGGTGCTTGTCAATTTACGGATAAGAAGGATTAATTCAAAGTAAAATTATTCTTAAACAATAAATGACTTATAGAATTACATTTGGCACATTCATGCAGGCTGAAGGTCTGTCACAACAAAGCTTGGGGCAACACCCCAAGAACAACGCCCCAAGAAAGATAGGAGAAAGAAAAACATGGTACAATCTTTGCGCACAACGAACAACATACTCTAAACCTTCAAGGTTTTGAAGACCTTGAAGGTTTAATGAAGTATTAAGATTAAGTTTCCCAACAGTTTACATCTAATGGCACGCTTACGTTTCCCTTTCTATAAGCAATACGACTCGATGGACTGCGGTCCTACGTGCATTCGCATGATTGCGAAGCATTATGGAAAAACGTATCACCTTGAAACAATTCGTGACCGCAGTTATCTCTCCAGAAGCGGGGTTTCGTTGCTCGGAATCAGTGATTCGGCGGAATCAATCGGTTTCAAAACTCGTGCAGCCAGAGTTAATTATAAAAAACTATCAGAAGTACCTCTGCCATGCATTGCACATTGGCAACAGAATCACTTTGTGGTGATTCACAAGGTAACAAAATCAAAAATTTACATAGCAGACCCTGCCTACGGACTACTTACCTACACCCCAATAGACTTCATGGAAAGCTGGAGCAGTTCCGGAGATGATAAAGGAATTGTTTTGCTTTTGGAGCCTACTCCTAAGTTTTATGAATTGGGCGATGAATCCAAGATACCAGTAACAGGTTTCGGGTTTCTCAAGTCGTATTTGATTGGCTATCGCCGTCATTTAATACAATTGGGTTTAGGTGCTATTCTTGGTAGTGTTCTCGGATTATTATTCCCGCTTATTACCCAATCGGTAGTTGATTTTGGAATTAACACACAAAATACTAATTTTATTTTTGTGATGTTAATTGCACAGTTAATATTGTTTGTAAGCAGGATAAGTATTGAATTTATAAGAAATTGGATATTGTTACATGTAGGAGCAAGAATAAATATTTCGATTATATCGGATTATTTAATGAAACTCATGCGGTTACCGATGTCGTACTTTGATTCAAAAATGACAGGGGATATTCTCCAGCGGATAGGTGATCATAAACGTATAGAAAATTTCCTTACGAATAATGCACTTAACATCATATTTTCGTTGGTGAACTTGGTAGTGTTCAGTATTGTTATGGCTGCATACAGTACTACTATGCTTGTTGTTTTTATTATCGGTAGTGCAGCAGCAGCAGGGTGGGTGCTATTGTTTATGAAAAAACGCGCGGAACTGGACTTCAAACGGTTTACCAAAATGAGCGAAAATCAAAGTTCGCTCATCCAGCTTATCACCGGAATGCAGGAAATTAAACTAAATACTATTGAAAAGCAAAAACGTTGGGAATGGGAACGACTACAAGCCGTTTTATTCCAAATAAGTATGAAAAGTCTGTCGATTGGACAATACCAACAATCCGGCTTATTATTTATTAATGAATTTAAGAATATATTACTGACATTCTTAGCGGCAAATGAAGTAATTAACGGACGCATGACACTCGCGATGATGATGTCTGTTTCGTATATTATCGGCGCGCTCAGCAGCCCAATTGAGCAGTTATTAGGTTTTGTGGCAAATGCCCAGGATGCCCGGTTAAGTTTGGAACGGATGAGCGAAATCCACACCAAAGATGACGAAGAAGATGAAACAGTAGAAAGTGTAAATCTTCTTCCCTCCGATAAAACAATTCACATTCAAACCGTTTCGTTTCATTACGACAGTCCGCATAGTGAACCTACACTTAAGGAAATTGAATGTGTTATCCCGGCAGGAAAAGTAACGGCAATCGTAGGGTCGAGCGGTAGCGGTAAAACAACGCTCTTAAAACTGCTCCTTAAATTCTATAAAACCTCTGCGGGTGATATTCGGGTTGGTAATACATATCTGGAAAATATCAGCACAAAACTTTGGAGGCAACATTGCGGCGTAGTGATGCAGGATGGATTTATCTTTTCAGATACCATTGCCCGAAATATAGCACCGGGTCTTGCGAAGATTGATAGGGATCGTTTAATCCGCGCTGCCGAAGTAGCAAATATTCGAGAATTTATTGAATCGTTACCTATCGGATATACAACAAAAATTGGTTCGGAAGGGCATGGACTAAGCCAGGGACAGAAACAGAGGATACTCATTGCCCGTGCAGTTTATAAAAATCCTGACTATTTATTCTTTGATGAAGCAACCAGCGCGCTTGATGCAAAAAACGAACGGGTGATTATGGAAAACCTGAACGAGTTTTACAAAGGTAAAACCGTTGTTGTGATTGCCCACAGATTAAGTACTGTCAAAAATGCAGATCAGATATTGGTAATAGAACGGGGAAGTATAGTAGGTCGAGGATCACACGAAGATTTAGTACGTGAACGCGGAATATATTATAATTTGGTGAAGAATCAGCTTGAATTAGGGAATTAAAAACTTTAAAAAAGCCTGAAAATCACAAAGAAAAAAACCTTCAAGGTTTTCGAAAACCTTGAAGGTTTGCAGGACGCAAATCTAATTTTATTTGTAAAAAGCAAAATGCCAACAGAAAGACAAATAGAGCTTCGTAGCGATGACGTGCAGGAAATCCTGACGCAGATGCCCTCGTGGGTTGTGCGGTGGGGGATTACTGTAATTTTTTCAGCGATTGCAATATTAATTACGGCATCATTTGTCATTAAATACCCTGATATCATTACTGCACGGGTGATTGTTACAACACCTGTTCCTCCTGTAAAAGTAGTCGCACAATCGAGCGGTAAGATTGTAAGCCTTCTCGTTAAGGACAATCAAATTGTAAAGATGGGAACAACATTACTTGTCATTGAAAATCCGGCTTCATTGGAAGACGTTACTGCTCTAAGAGCCCAGCTGAATCATTTTCAAGGAATGATGACTCAGCCCGAACTCGCTACTGATATTCAACTTGAAAAATATGCAGCACTTGGTGAACTTCAAGCGGATTATTCTAATTTTGTTCAGAACTTTTTGGAATATCAATTTGCAGTCAGAACAAATTTTGCCGCTTCAAAAGCTGCCTCACTGAATCAGCAATCCCTTTACTACAAAGATTTGGCTGATAAATTTGGTCAGCAAAAGGAACTGCTTGTTCGTGATGTTGAGATAACTCGTAAAAAATATGAAAATGATAAGGGATTGAAATCGAGTGGGTATTTATCCGAAGCAGAGCTCGCTAATTCCGAAAGTGCGTACTTGCAAAAAAAATATGCCCTTCAATCGGTAGAAACGAATTCACTTAATAATTCTATTCGGCTTTCCGAAACACAGAAATCAATTCTTGAATTACGGCAACAGTTCAGCGAGAAAGTCTATCAGCTAACGGTATTGATGCAGGAATCATACAAAAAACTCGAAAGCAGACTTGATATGTGGGAGCAAAAATACATCCTGAAAGCTCCAATTGACGGTTCGGTATCTTTCTTTAAGTTTTGGAGTAAAAATCAATTTATTACCACCGGTGAAGAAGTACTTGCAGTTGTTCCGCCGTCGTCTGTTCTTTCGGGTAAAGCATATTTACCCCGTGATGGCTCGGGCAAAGTGAAGCCGGGGCAGGTAGTAAAATTAAAGTTCGACAGCTATCCTTATTATGAATTTGGAGCAGTGGATGGCAGGGTTGAATCAGTAGCACAGGTTTCTAAAGATAATGAGTATCTAACAGAAATTTCTTTACCGAACGGATTACAAACGAACTATAATAAAAAATTGGATTTTAAACAGGAAATGCAGGCAAACGGAGAAATTATTACCGAGGACTTGCGATTGATTGATCGTGTTTTCTATCGATTCCGATATTTGATAATGTCTGGTGGGCGATAGGGAAGATGTAAAAAGAATTACGTAATTATGTTTTTACCGGAGCTTTCATGTTTGAAAGCTCCGGTGCTTTTTTAAAGGGGAAGTATCGTAAATTTCATAAAGTGAGTTGTCTTATTGTCGTTTATGAAGTAAGCAAAAAAGCCGGACAAACGGTGAGAAAACGGTGAGAACCAAGTAGTAATTTGCATCGTGGTATTATAAGAATTGAAGAAAAATACCACTGTAATTTTAAAAGTGTGATGAGAGAGAAAACAAAAATCTCTACACAATTTTTTGTACTATTTGGAGGAGTCCAATATGAAACGTTTGTTAATTCTGTCCTTTCTGTTTATCGTATGGGCTGCATCCGTAGTCCGGGTAACTGGACAAGTGCCGCAGTCGGTAACAATCCCAAATCCAATTTTATTCTGTACGCAAGTACCCGTTGCCCCTTCATTTTTGAATATGATGGATGTATTCGGAAATCACCGCAGTGAGACGGATGCAGCTCCGCGCGGGGGAGATTTGTACATTTTGTATCCTGACGGTGTTCTTAAAAACTTGACTTCAGCAGCAGGATTTGGCGGGGTCGGTTTGCTTACTAATAACGGTATAGCAGTACGTCAGCCATGTGTGCATTGGAACGGGCAGAAAGCACTTTTCAGTATGGTAGTCGGTTCACCAAGCGGTGTGTTCGACGGTACAAAGTTCTTTTGGCAAATATATGAAGTAACAAATCTGGGTGAAAACCAAACGCCGATAATTACAAAAATTCCAAACCAGCCGGCAACATATAATAATATATCACCCATCTACGGCACTGACGGAAGAATCATCTTTACATCCGACCGTCCACGTAACGGGCAATCTCACCTTTATCCACAATTAGACGAATACGAAACAGCTCCCACCAACACGGGATTATGGAGTTTAGATGCAACAAACGGCGATCTTAAACTGCTCGACCATGCTCCTTCCGGTGCTTTTTACCCTTCAATCGACAGCTATGGTCGTGTGATTTTTGATCGCTGGGATCACTTGCAACGTGACCAGGAAGCAGACTTGGATATGGATGCAATTAAAGCCGGGCAGTCACTTCCGTATGGGATGTTCAACTATACCGATGAATCGGCGAATTCCACCTATAAATTTAACGACAGAACCGAGATCTTTCCTGAAACACGAGCGCAAAGCAAAGATACTATTCAAAATATGATTACGAATATTCAGCCGTTCACATTCAATTTCTTTACAGCATGGCAAATAAACGAGGACGGAACTGAAGCTGAAACGGTTAATCATTTAGGGCGTCATGATTTTATGGCGTATATCAACAGCTCATATACAGCAGATTATAACCTGAAAAGCTTCAATCCAAACTTCTCTCCAAACGGACCGAGAAGTATGATGAATCTTCGGGAAGACCCAACTAACCACGGAACGTACTATTTTGTTGATGGACCGGAGTTCAATGCTGACCGTTCGGGACAGGTGCGTAAATTTACTGCAGCTCCAACACTTGATACACGTCAAATGGTTTTCACCCCGATAACACACGACGAGACGTATGGATTTATTAACGACGGTACTCCTGCAGGTGTTAAAAACACAGGGCGTTATCGCAGTCCGCTTCCTATGTCTGACGGGCAGTTAATCGTTGTGCATACGGCAGATTCCAGAATTGAACGGAACGACAGCACCGCAAGCAATCCTAAAGTACGGTATGATTTCCGTATGAAAACAATGAAACCGTACTTAGGTCTGTATGCTGCCGATAAACTATTGACAACAGGAATTACGAAGAATGTACAGTATTGGTCTCCTAATAAAGGTGTCTTAGTAAAGTTCAATGGTGTATTATGGGAACTTGATCCTGTTGAAGTGGTCGCCAGACAAATGCCTACTACCAAAATAGCACAATTACCAACCATTGAAAAAACTGTTTTTGCAGAAGAAAATGTGGATGAAACAGAGTTTCGTAATTATCTGAAATCCAATAATCTTGGTGTAATTGTAAGCAGGGATGTAACACACCGTAACACTGATGACAAGCAACAACCGTATTTTTTGAATGTAGCAGGAACTAATCATCATAGCCCGAATCCTATAGGAAAACTGTACGATATTTCCTATTTACAACTTTTGCAAGCCGATCAGATTCGTGGAAGAGGAATGAGAACACCTACTTCCACTCCAATGACCGGAAGAAGAATTCTTGCACGAAATATGACAGGGGTAAAAGTTCCAAAACCTTTTAGCCCTGCTGCTACAACAGGAGCAACTTCTATTGCCAATGACGGCTCGGTTGCTTCCTATGTACCTGCAAGTCGAGCAATGACATGGCACTTAACAGATGCTGCCGGAAAAAGCATCGTAAAGGAAAGATACTGGGTAACATTCCAAAAAGGTGAAGTTCGGGTTTGTGCTTCATGCCACGGTTCAAACGACAATGCTGCGTTTCCAACACAAATTACACCACAAAACAAGCCGGAGGCATTTAGAACACTTATTAAACATTGGAGAGACAGTGTAGTGAATGTTGCTCCAAACACTCCTGTATTATTATCGCCGATGAACAATGCAGGGAATATTGTCCTAAATCCGTCACTTCAATGGAATGCAGTTCCTGCTGCTGTCTCCTATAAACTTGAAGTATCAACCAACTACAGCTTTACAAATGTTGTTTATTTAAACAATACAGTTACAGATACTGCACAAATTGTTGCCGGTTTGGCTCTGGCAACAGATTATTTTTGGCGTGTGACAGCAATGAATTCAAAGGGAAGTGCAACATCAACCATTTACAGGTTTATTACAAATGGTGCAATGCCTGCACAGCCTACTCTTGCAAGCCCGACGGATGCTTCAACTGGAATTTCCTTAGCTCCTACTTTAACATGGAATCAAGCTCTCTCAGCAAATACGTATG
>CALMMI010000066.1 GCA_937868245.1 uncultured Ignavibacteria bacterium
CTACATTTCTATTCGAAACAGTGAAATTGTTAAAAAACAAGAGCCTATAAAAACATACCTTTGGACGGTTGGGGCTGATCAAAATACTGCAGAATTTATTGTTGCACCGGATGACGCAAAAGATATTGCGGGAGTTTGGGATACCGACGAGACATCCGAACAGAATTATACCTTTTTTTCCCAGGGTGATTTCTATTCAAATACCTTAAAGATGAGAAAAGTTGGAACTAAAGATGAACCTAAAGAAATATACTCAAGCAAGAAGTTTAGGTCATATCCAAGTTTGCATAAGGGTAAATTGTATTTCTATACAAATGATAATGCCCCTAATTTCAAACTGATGGTTGTAGATGCTGATAAACCCGAATATAAAAACTGGAAGGAATTTATTCCTGAAAAAGAAACAATGATGGAAGGTGCAACAATTACTTCTGATTACATTATAATTCAGGATAAAAAAGATGTAATGAGTAGGATTTTTGCTTATGATTTTTCCGGTAAACTTATTAAACAGATTGAATTACCTGAAATTGGGAATGTTAGCAGCATGAGATACCACAAAGAGACAAATACGGTTTTTGTGAATCTTGCAACCTTTAATGCCCCAACAAAAGTATATAAACTAAATGGAAAAACCCTAACGTGGGAATTTTTCTATCAAGATGTAAGTCCATTAGATACCAAAAATATTGAGTCTAAGATAGTTTTTTTTATGTCCCGAGATAACAAACGTGTTCCTTTGTTTATTCATTATAAAAAGGGAATAAAGCTTGATGGAAATAATCCTGCGATGCTCCGTGGCTATGGTGGATTTAATATTGGCATTGAACCTCATTACATTGGTCCTATTGCAGCTTTTATAAATCGTGGCGGTATTTTTGCCGAGGTAGGAAATAGGGGTGGTAATGAATACGGTGAATCATGGCATCAAGATGGAATGCAATTCAAGAAACAGAACAGTTTCAATGATTTTATTGATGCTGCAGAATATTTAGTAAAGGAAAAATATACAAACCCGCAAAAACTTGCTGCAGACGGTCGAAGTAACGGTGGACTTCTTATGGGCGCAATAACGACCCAACGACCTGATTTATTTAAAGCAGTCGTGTGCGGTGTACCGCTTCTGGATATGATTCGTTTTCATAAGTTTCTTATTGCAAGATTTTGGATACCTGAATATGGCGACCCTGATAAAAAGGAAGATTTTGATAATTTGATGAAATACTCGCCATACCAAAACATTAAAGAGGATGTAAATTACCCGACGATGTTTGTATTTGCAGGAGAGAACGATACACGGGTCGATCCGCTCCATGCCAAGAAATTTGTTGCTGAAATGCAAAATCGACCGGCTCAAAAAAATCCGGTTATGCTATTTATGGAATTCGATAGCGGTCATGGAAGCGGAAAATCAGTTGCGAAGCAGGCAGAGGATATGGAAATTCAATGGAGGTTTGTAATGAATCAACTTGGGATGAAATAAACTGCCGTTGCACTTCTGATTCAAAATTCTATATATAGATTAATAATGAAAAAAATACGGGTACTTGTAGCGGATAATTCGGTTTTCATTCGGCAGCAAATTACAAAAATGCTGTCAGGAATGGAAGATATTACAGTTATCGGGGGTGCAAGTAATGGAAGCGAAGCAGTGGTTAAAGTGTTAGATTTGCTTCCAAGTGTAGTTTTAATGAATTGCCAATTACCACTTGTCAGTGGTTTCGAGGCTACGTGCAAAGTAAAGGAACTGACCGGAATACCGGTAATTATGATGATTTTTAACCGGAAAAATTCGGAGAATGATGTTAAGGAAGCATTTGAAAATGGAGCTGCCGAGTGCATTGTCCAGAAATCTGCCTTTGTTTCAAGCGATATAATGAATATTAAAGATGAATTGATCGAAAAGATTAAATCAGTCACAATCAATTTATCCAAGATAGATAAAAAACAAAAAGTGGAAAACGGTAAAGACCAAACACAAGACGAAAGAGACAAAACAAAAGATTCAGATAGCAAAACGCTAACCGAACAAGAAATTCCGAAAGTTATTAATCCAATCTTCCGCGATTTAAAAATTGTTGTAATAGGAGTTTCAACTGGCGGTCCGATGGCTCTGCATCAGTTAATTCCCAAATTACCTTCAAACTTCCCGATACCTATCATTGTAGTGCAGCACATGCCTGCCTATTTTACCGCTTCACTTGCCAAAAGACTGAATGAAATGTCGCATGTATCGGTAAAGGAAGCAAGTGACGGCATGAAATTGCTACCCGGTACGGTTTTAATTGCTCAGGGAGGGAAGCATATTCAAATAACGAACGAACATACGATACATTTATCAGACGATGATTTTAATGTAATCTATAAACCTTCTATAGATGTATTGGTTAATTCAATTGTGGAGGTATATGGTGGCAGTGCTTTGGGAGTGATGATGACGGGTATGGGCAGCGACGGTACGCTGGCATTTAAGAAACTCCACCAGGCAGGTGGATACATAATTGCCCAAGATGAAAAAACAAGTATAGTATTTGGAATGCCAAAAGCCGTTATTGATGCAAATATAGTAAGTGAGATTCATCCCTTGGAAGATTTAGCTTCAGCAATTTCCGGCTGCCTCGGGTTGAATGCAATTGAGGCAAGAGATAGCAGATATTCTCTAAATATAGAATAGACGGTAGTTTGTGTTTTGAATAAATGTAAATAACAGGAAACAAGATGATTACAGAAGAATTTGAACTTGAAGATTTCAGTAGGGAAAATTCGGAGGAACGCCGCCGAAAGGAATTTAAGGATTTTTTAGTTGTTCGTGAAATCGCAGGAACACTAAAGGGAGTTCCTCACAGTAGCCGGATTCCGTCTGAATTGTTAGTTGATACAGGTATGAAAGTAGAAATATCTCAACCGCTTTCCGATGAAATTGATAATCACCAACCTACCATTTTGGTCCACAGGACAGATGATAACGAGATTGAAAGTGTAGAAGTTATTTGTACATGCGGTAAAAAAGTGTTTGTAAAGTTTGAATATTCATGAGTTTTAGAGGCTAAACCTGTATTGTGTATATTTTTTTCCTATTAAAAGTGTTAAATTTTTCAATATTTTTTTTTGAATCAAAAAAAAGTATTGGTTATTTCACGATTACAACATAATTTGCAAAATAAATAAAATCTATTGTAGATTATCAATGTTACAAACTGGGGAAAACCATGAAAAACAATTCGTTACGAATTATTTGCTTTATCTTTGGTGTTCTGTGCTTAACAGCATTATCTATTACTCCTGCACTTGCAAATAGGGCAGGAAAAGCAGGGGTATCAAGTTCAGGATGTACTTGTCATGATCAAGCTGACGGCGTTACAATGGTAATTGAGAACGTAAACTCAACCATTTATATGCAACCCGGTGAAACGAGATCGTTTACAGCAATTATTTCTCATCCTACAATTTCGAGAGGCGGAGTAGACATTGCAGTTAAAGATAATCACAATTCAAATGTAGGAACATTTACTGGGTTAGGAACAGGATTTAAAATATTAAGTAGTGAAGTGGTTCAATCTTCCACTTTAAACATGAGTAATGGTGAGATTCGATGTAATTTTACATGGACAGCACCAACAACAGAAGGTACTTTTTCCCTTGAAGGTTCCGGAGCAGCGGTTAACAATGATTTTTGGACTACAGGCGACGCATGGGTTGTTATGAATCCAATCCCTATTATCGTTTCCTATCCACATGTTAC
>CALMMI010000067.1 GCA_937868245.1 uncultured Ignavibacteria bacterium
AGTTGGTATGGCGTTGCATCCTGTTACAAACCGTCTGTGGGCGAATAATAACGGAAGTGATGAACAAGGAAATGAAATACCTCCTGAATGGATTGATATTGTACGTGACAATGGTTTTTACGGACATCCTTTCGCATACGGCAGTGGAGATTGGTTTAACTTTAACACAGGCAGCTATCAATCTCTTTTACCAATAACTGGTATAGATTCAGCTAACGTTGCAAAGCTTTTGCAGCCGGCTGCCTTAATTCGTGCTCACTCAGCACCAATGGCACTGCAATTTCTGGGTCCACAGTTTGGAGCTACGATGCAATATGGATTTTTATCTGCATTGAGAGGTTCATGGAACACTACCAATCCAAAAGATTTCCGTGGGTACAAGGTAATTTACGGACACTTGTCATCTCCACAGGATACAACCGTAGATTATGTTTCAGATTTTTGCTCAGGTTTTATTACGGATACCATTAATCGTACTTTTTGGGGCAGACCAGTCGGGATCGCTGTCGATAATTCCGGGAAGGTTTATATAAGCTCCGATGAAGGCAATAAGTTTATACTTGTACTTACACCTAAAAAAGATGTATCAGTAGATGAAAAAAAAAGCACACTAGATGATTTTGCTACTGTGTTTTCGAATCCTTCAAGCAATCAACTGACAGTGTCGGCTACCTTAGACAAATCCACGCGGGTTAAAGTCATTCTTCACGACATTTCAGGTAAGGAAATAAAAACCTTATTAGATCAGAATCTCAGTGCAGGTCAAAATGAACATAAATTTGATGTTAATGATTTAACATCGGGGTATTATTTCGTAAAAATCACTGCAGGTCAAAATTCTGTTACGAAGAAAATAGTGGTGGGTAAATAGGATTTTTAAGTGTAGGTAAATCATAAGTCTTTATGAAACGGCAGAAAATTAATTTTTTCTGCCGTTTCTTATTTGGTCAATATTCAGACTTGGGGTGATGCCCCAAGCTTTGGTATGTAGGGCTTTCAGCCCATTAAGAAAATTATAATAATTAGTTAGAGTATACCAAAATAGCCCAACGGGCTTACACATCGCAGCTTGGGGTAACACTCCAAGAATAAAGAACATCCACAAAAAATTTTGTTGTTTATTGTAAATACTTTATTTAATTTGACAAACACTTGTTGATACTAAGAATTCTACTTCAATAACTATTCTTACCAAAAAGATTCAATCTTATTTTCCAAACCATTTTTCACGAAGAACGTATGAACTACCGTTCCTTTGTCATTCTCAGTGTTTTAGCATTTATTGCTATTGCCTCATGCGAATCACCGACCACTGCCATAGTACAGGGAAATATATCCGGTCGTGTATATCTTCAACCGTTAAAGGGGAAGATTGACCAGGAAAATCATGCTGTATCATTAAATCTAGCAGGTAATAAATCATATACCACTACATCTGCTGATTCGGGTAAGTTTGTTCTTACGGGTGTAGAACAGGGGATTTATTCGCTTACGTATTCTAAAGCCGGATATACTCCTTATACAATGGATAATATTCAGTTCGTGGGTAATGGAACACTTAAATTGTACAATGTAACTTTAAATGAAATCGATACAATTGCAAATCCTCCTGATACAAATAATAACTCAAATAATCCCGTTAGAAGATGCTATGGATTTGTCCAGCTTTTTGATGAAAACGGTGATTCGCTCACGGATAACAGTGGGGTTCAAATAGCAATTAACTCTACCAACATTACATCAACTACTGAAAAATCCGGTTTGTTTTATTTTCAGAAATATCCTTCAGGAAGTTATGACATAACTATCAGTAAAAATGGATTTGAGAATTTAGTAATCCCACAGATAGTGTTTCCGGATTCAAATACAATTAAATCAAAAAAACAGTTGCAATTCCAAAATTATAAGACCATTGAGCTTGCAAAACCTCCGAGTTTGTCTATCCAACTGGAATCTGTAAGTTTTGGCAATTATTTTATTATAAGTACACAACAAGATGGGTCGCATGATACCACTTTTACATTTCAATCAAGTTCTTTAGTATCGCCGCAAGGATATGGAAAAAGAGTATGGGGATATCTTATCATGGGGGATAGTAAAGATGTAAATCAAGCGAATTATTTTGGAACTATTGATAATAGAATTGATATTTTATCTAATCCAGAGAGAACTTTACGGACATCTAATTACATGTCAACCGGTAAATATCAATTTCAAACAAGATGGCACATAGAACATGCAGGGCAACCGATTTATTTTAGAACATACTTGATGTGGGCAAGGGGAAACGGCTCAAGTATTCAGTATTTTGTTGATCCAAAAACTCAACGTAAAGTATATTCTGGGGTAAGTTCTTCAAATGTAATGATGTATGTTTTCCCGACGATGTATAAGTAAGTTAAATCTGATTAACAAAGAGGGGGTCCGGAGTGCTTAAGAAGAATTAAAGTTTAGTTAGAAAATTACAAATAAGACAAACTGAAAAGGGATTGAAATTAATTAATTTCAATCCCTTTGTAGTTTAACTGGTCAAGGCAGGTGTAACACCTGTCTTCTATAAAAGTACCTTTTTAGGGAACTGTATAGCTAACTATACACATATATACTTTATACGTTTTAATTGGCAAATAATTAAAGGCAGGTATAACTCATGCCTTTAATTTGATAAATTTCAGAAAGATATGCTTGCTTGGCCTAAGCAGTTAAATCTACATAAGAAGCTGACTGCTCGATATCAGAATAAGCTTTTTTCCCCTGATTATTATAACTAATCGTATTCTCATTTTCGTCACTCTTTTCTGATGTTTTAGCTGGCTTTTTGTCGGGATGTGCGAAATAATAGTCAAATTCTTCCTTATTGGTTACAATGCCATCCTTATTTTTATCTTTAACATCATATTTGTTTGAGTTATCTGTATTGCTGCTTGCATTAGCTGAAGAGGAAGATTTTTTCTCACCACCTTTGCTAGCAGGAGGAGCTCCTTGAGGTGGCGTTCCACCGCCTTGAACTCCTTGCAGAGGTATACCTTTTCCACCATCTTTATTAGCCGTGTTTTTTATAGAGGCCTCAATATCCGTTGCAGTTATTTTGCCGGAATTTTTGGTATCAATCTGACTAAATATTTTAGAAGCTTCTGAGTCTGAAGCACCTTTTTTTTGAATACCGGTTGTGAACTCAGCTTTGTCAATACTGCCATCCTTATTAGTATCCAAATCTTCAACCATCTTTTTAGCCATTTTTGGAGCCATTTCACTTGGATTGAAGCTAACTCTGCTATTAATACTATTTATACTCATAATTTACTCCAAAGAATATAATTCGCTTAAATTCTAATTTAAGATGTTTATCGGTTGATACTATAAAAACTTTAACTGATTGGCTTTCAAATCACACGTAAATATTTCACTATTTTTCATGTACTCCAACAGAATTGTTTGTAAATCACCCTTACTCTATACATAACAACAATTTGCCGTGTTCTCTGTTTTCTTGTTGTGTTTCTTTCCAAAGTTCCGAACGCCGCATGGATACTATATATTTTACGTTTTGTCAATTAACTAAAGCTTTTAATACCACTAAGGTTTCGACATTTTAACTTGTTTGTTTATAACTTCAAGCAAACCATTTTGATATGAATCTCCATTTATTCTCCAAAACATAATTCCACCTAATTTCTTTTCCATAGCATACTTTGTTTTGAGGGCAACGGATTCTCTATTGTCAAAAGTAATAAAAGTCCTTTCAGAAAAACAATATAAATATGGAGCCATTGCTGTTGAATCCCAATAAAGTTTATAACCTTTAGGTTCGTTATATTCTTCTATAATATCTCTGTAAAATGGTGAATTCTTACTTTTTCCAATTTGACCTAAACCAAAATTTGCCGAATCCACATTTTGAACAACAAATCCATAGAATGCTGCTCCAATTACAATTTTGGTCAATGGGACTTCTAAAGAATCAAGTAACTGGACTCCACTATTAACACTTTCCTTTTGGAAAGTTGATGAATAAAGAGCTGTATGATGACCTGTATGTTTTGGTTTA
>CALMMI010000068.1 GCA_937868245.1 uncultured Ignavibacteria bacterium
GAGTTGCTGGCCGGTCTTTACCAAAAAACGGTCCTTGTAATTTTCCTTTTTGAATCCTGAATTAGCAATAAGCATATTGCCGCCTGCCGAATAGTCACCCGATCTTTTAACAGAAAATGAACCGCGCAGGGCAGTCTCTCCCCCCGAATAATTCAAGCTCCCACGTACTCTTGCGAGAGGGGAGTTGTTCCCATAACTTACTTCACCGTTGCCCGAAAAACCGGGTGTAAAGTTTGGCTTTACACTTACCAGATTGAGTGTCCCCCCTTGAGTTTGTGCAGCGGATACATCTCCCGATCCGGTACTTACTTCAAGTTGTCGGAGGTTTTCCGGTTCGATGTACGCTGTAATCGGGTCCATCTTGTCAACACAAGCGGAGTGCATTTTCATGCCATCAATAGTAACTGCGATTTGCCCGCCACTCATACCGCGAAGGGAGGCTTCCTGAGCAAAATTCCCCCTACGAATTAATGAAATGCCCGGGTCGGTTGCAAGAGCGGTTTCAATTGTTACGCAGTGTTGTTGCGCAGAGGTATGATTACGGTCAGCTTCCACAACTATTTCTTGCTTGATTATATAGGATTTCTTCTTTGCTTTTGTTGAATCTGATTCAACTTTTTTTGGGGGGGGAAGGGACTGCGCGCGAGCAGTCCCCTCACAAAAGAAGAGTATAGATATAATTAATACAACAAATATTCTCATAGAGTTACCCAAAAGAATGGTTTGCCGAGCTGTGTCCCGGCACGGTCAACCTCAAGATTGATCTTCCATTCTCCGGTCATAATGAAATTCACTTTTCCTGTATAGTGTCCATTACCTTTTGAAACAGGGTTTACATTGTTAGGAGAGCCATGTCCCATGCTTGGCATTTCAGGGGTTATGACGGTTGTTACATCATTGAGCGGAACAAACCCTTGATCGGTGTTACTATAAATCACAAACTCAACATCATTCAGCCCTACTTTAGGTTTTGTTATTGGAATCATAGCAACAACCATTGCATTACCATCAGGAGTGGAAACTGTACTGGATGGAAATAACCCTTGAGTTACTGAAACCGGCAGTGAAATCTCACCTTCTTTATCACTGACATGGTTATGGAGTTTTACGGTTATCGACCATTTATGTGTTCCTGTTTCAGCCATTGTAAATATTGAGGCTGCATGAAAATAATCTTCTGTAATCTGAGCAAGGGGAGTTTGCTCCACAGGACAAGAATGCTGTGATGTGCCCATATCCATCACAGGAATAAGTTCTATATGGGCATCACGGATAACCGAATGTGAAGCGGAGTCCGTTAAGCGGATAAGTAATTGATTATAACCTGTTCGTAGTGAATCATAAGAGTACAATTCAATTTTAGTACCGGCAGTATATCCTTCGGCAACTCTAAGAGCGGGAATGGATACATCATCGTCGGTAGTATCAACTACATTGTTGTCTTTTGTACAGGAAGAAATGAGAAACACAATTGAGAATATCGAAAGAATAAAAAGATTTTTCATAGTAGGAATTCGTATAAATGAAGTGGGTAATTTGTTGTAATTTCAGGTGCATAGACGCACAATCCTTTTGTCTTGAATTTTCAAGTAAAGGAGTATAAAAAGGAACTATTAATGAGTGTTAAACGAGAACACAAATAATAAGAGGTTGAATAGCAATAACCAAAAATTTCTAGAAGAAAAATGGTAAGTACATAGATGTTTCGACAAGCTCAACATGACATTAAGGCTGAAGTCACCCTGAGTTCATCGAAGGGTTATATTACTTACCAACTATTGAAGTGAATAAGTAAAGTAACTTTGCACTTTTACATATAAAAGTAAAAGTCAATCTAAAATTACGCTTCGGGTGGTTTGGAGGGTATGGAAAGATATCCCAATGAGAGGGGAGGTGCCGGGAAAGAGTGAAACGTATTCTCAGAATGAACTGAAACATTCACTTCTTCTTCAACAGCTGAATAAAGATGGAATAACTCGAAGATTTGGCGGTCTTTTGAGTTTTGAAGGGGCTTTGTAGTGTTATCTTGTTCCTGTGCCCGGGCAATTTGCTTTTTTACATGGCATTTTCCGCAGCAATTTAGTTTAGGCTTTTCTTTGTTTTCGCAGAGTACAGTTGAAATGTACTTATAATTCACTGCATACTCAAGCAAGGGTAGTGCTACACGGAACGAAGATACCGCATAGAGAAACAAAAGAAAAAGTATGAGTGTATTTTTTATCATTTCGATGAAAGACATTCAGAATCTAACCGAACTTGATTTAGACATTACAAAACTACGAAGATAATTACGATTTTCGCGAACGATTAGCTTATTTCTTTTGTTAACGCTTGTAGTTGTATAACAGTTGGAGGTACCAGCGAATTTA
>CALMMI010000069.1 GCA_937868245.1 uncultured Ignavibacteria bacterium
GAAACCTGGGCTGCCTCATCCACAGGATTGAAAAGTACATTCGTTTCTTCGCTTACTACGGTCGGCTCAAATATTTTTGTGGCAACGATTGGTGCAGGAGTGTACATCTCCTCCGACGCCGGAACAAACTGGAAAAAAACCGATGCAATTTTGGATACGATTCAGGTTTCCGGTTTTGCTGCAAGTGGAACCAATCTGTACGTCGGGACGGAAAAAGGTGTCTATCTATCTACCAACAACGGAACAAACTGGACACAAATCAACACAGGATTAACAAGTCAGACAGTTGCTGCGCTTACCGTTAGCGGCGAAAATGTATTTGCAGGGTCATTGGGGGGAGTATTCATTTCCAAAGACAACGGGAAAAATTGGACATTGGCTTCGGCTGGTTTACCTGGCGGAAGTGTTGTGTCGTTCGCAAGTATTGCGGGTAGTCTTTTTGCGGCAACAAATTCAGGAGTATTCGTAACAACCGACAACGGAACAACATGGACGGATGCATCCACAGGAATTACCGACAAGCACATCACATCGCTCGCGGCAATAGGTACAACTCTTTTTGCAGCTACCTACTCCGGTGTATTTGTATCGACCGACAACGGAGCAACCTGGTCGATGGTGAACAACGGATTTGCCTCTCCTGATATTCGCTCGTTAACCGTGAACAATACAAAACTTTATGCGCGGAGTTCCTACGGCGATTTATATGTAACAGAAAATAACGGTATAAGCTGGTCAACTGTTACCGTAGGAATCGTAAGGATTCAGGTACTGTCGTTTGTCGAAAGCGGTTCTACACTTTTTGCAGGAACGGTTAACGGGGTGTACGTTTCAACAAACGAAGGCGCAAATTGGACTCCTGCTAATTCAGGGATGGCTAATATCGGAGTAAAAGCGATTACTGTAAGCGGTACGAATATATTTGCAGGGACAACAGGGTACGGCGTGTATCTATCCACTAACAACGGAGCAAGTTGGAATGCTGTTAATTCAGGATTAACAAATACAAATGTTCAGGCATTAATTTCTGCCGGGACTGCAGTAATGGCTGCAACCTCCGGTGATGGTGTGTTTGTGTCAAAAGATAACGGAACGAGTTGGAGTCCGGCTAATACAAATATCAAAACAAGTGATATACGGTCGCTTGTTGTGAACGGATTAAATGTTTTTGCCGGAAGTTATGATGATCAAGGGGTATTTATCCTCTCGGACAACGGAACGACGTGGACACCGGTTAATACCGGCTTGGCGAACACATCGATTTCGGCACTTGCTGTAAGGGGTACGGATTTGTTTGCAGCTACATTTAAGGGGGTATATCGCTCAACCGATTTGGGTGCTCATTGGACGAAAACAGATACTTCCGGCTTATCGGGTCACGTAATTGTAAATTTCGCGGTAAGGGGCAGCAGTATTTTTGGCGGCACGGATAACGGGGTGTATGTTTCAACAAATTCGGGCACGTCGTGGAGTGCGGTTGACAGCATTCAAAAAAAGGGCACACAAGTGATAGCTCTTTTTGCAAAAGGAAACACCCTTCTTGCCGGAACGTCGTTAATAAGCGTTTGGAGATATAATTTATCGGTGCTTGGTGTAGAGGATAGTGAAGCGGATGAAACTGCAACAACAAATCTATTCTGTTACCCGAATCCTGCATCTACGTCAATTACTATAGATAGAACAAAGTTGGCATTTAATGACAGAAGCCCGGTTAGATATACAATTTCCACTCTTACAGGTAATAAACTAATGGAGTTTGAAAAGAACGAAACTACTTTTTCAATTACGTCGGAAAGCTTAGCAAACGGAGTATATTACGTGATTGCAACTCAGGGAACAAATAGGGCAACATCGGTATTAACAGTACTAAGATAAAATATTGATAAATAATTTATTTCAAGGCGCAAATACAATTGCGCCTTTTTTTATTTTAAAAAGGGAACAAAACACCACCTCGTAAAGTATCATATTAAATTAAAAATAAATGTATTGAACAGTAAGGTTAGGTTGGTTTTTGTAAAACGATAAATAGGTATAATGTGCATCAGTCCTAATTCCCCTCTTCGAGAGGGGCAGGGGTGTGTGGTCAAGCAGGAAAAAAGCCACCCCGTCCTTTGGACACCCCTCCATAGGAGGGGAATTTAGGTTAAGTCAGTTGTTGTAAATGACTTTCTTTGTTGATGCTTAGAAGGAAATATTTTGCAGCAGGAGACCTAACCCAAAAAAGAAAAGAAATCAACATTGTAAAATATAATTTTCCCAAAAAAACTGTAGGAGTATATCATGAAATCTTTACGCAATCACCAAGAGCATAATTCGGAATTATTAAAGTACAGGATATTATTTTGTACAATTCTACTTTTTTGCTGTTCATTTATACAATCATTTTCACAGAGTAATGTTTCCATACCTGTTGCAAAAGATTCTCTTGACCGTTTAGGTTTTATAAAATTTGGAATCGGCAGGGGGTCGTTTAATGTGACAGATTTAAACCTGAGTTTACGTAAATCCAAACTAAACGAGATAAAGGATATAGGAACTGCAGTAAATCTAGAGTGTGTACTTATGATGGGGAAAGGATTGGTACTGGATTATGGTTTCAATTACAACTTTGGACAATCCTCGGTAACAAATGATAAAGATGGCGTATTTACTACTAAAATCGCCTCGTTCGGTTTAGAACTTAATCTTGGCTATGCAATTATTGATAAACCGTCGTTTATATTAATTCCAAGTGTAGGAATTAATATGGGGGATTATACCACAGAAATTGCTCTTGTACATAATGGACCTATACCGTTATTGGAGCAAAACAATCCTGAATCCTCAATTAGAGAACGTCTCGTGAACCGTCCGGATGCATCTATTTCCGAAATATCATTTGGTATTGGTAGTACTTGTAAACTTAGTGCATATTTCAAACTAAAAAGCTATAAAGTGGAAGAAGAAGAAATTGCTTTTCGAGGTCCACGAGAAAATATAAAAATACAAACCCGTGATGAAATATGGTTGGGAACATACATATCCTATTATTCACAAGCAGGG
>CALMMI010000070.1 GCA_937868245.1 uncultured Ignavibacteria bacterium
GAAAACATTCCAAGCTGCACCTCTTGAACAGGGGGCAGATGCTGAAAGTGTACCTGCTGAAAATGCAGTACGTACTATTGCAGATACACCACACGAATATAAGCTCATTGCTACAAATACAGACTTCAACGCAATGTTGATTGAACTGCAACCGTCGCAAATTCTCTCCTTCGACCTCGAGACAACGTCGCTTGATGAAATGAACTGTTCGATTGTAGGGATTGCTCTTTCTGCAAGCGAAGGACGTGCTTATTACATTGCTACAAATGAAGACAAAGACCTTTCGATACACTTCGATGCTCCGAAGGCAACCGATACAACTTCATCCATGTTCGATTCCCCAAAAGAGGAAACTACTGTTCCCGGAAATCCGCCGGGTGAGCAGGGGTTGCCCCTCAAATTTGTTCTTATTCATCTGAAAGCGTTCCTTGAAGGTGGAATGCAGAAAATCGGACAAAATGCAAAGTTTGATGCGAAAATCCTAAAGCGATTCGGAGTAAATGTTTCGCCTATAACTTTTGATACTATGCTTGCGAGTTATATACTTAATCCTGATATGCAGCACGGAATGGACGCACTTGCCCGCCATTGGATGAATTATTCACCGATTCCGATTACTGCTCTGATTGGTGAGAAAAAGCAGGGCTCGATGCGTGATGTCCCCCTCGAAAAAGCAGCGGAATATGCTGCCGAAGATGCAGATGTAACACTCAAACTCCGCAATATTCTTCATGCTGAGTTATCAAAACAGGGACTTTTAAAATTTGCAGAGCTGGTAGAGTTTCCTCTTGTCGATGTTCTTACGGAAATGGAAACGAACGGCGTTGCTATAGACCTTCCGGCACTATCGGTTATTTCTGCAAAGATTAAAGTGGCGGTTGCAGACCTCCGTACCAAGATTTTCCATGAAGCGGGTGTGGAATTCAATATTGATTCGCCAAAACAAGTTGGGGATATTTTATTCGAGAAAATGATGATTCCCACAGGGAAGAAAACAAAAACTGGATATAGTACGGATGTTTCAGTACTATCGGAACTTGCAGAAAGTTATCCTGTTGCCGGAATGATATTGGAGCATCGCCAATTGCAGAAACTGCAATCTACATACGTGGAATCGTTACCTACAATGGTAAATCCTCGCACCGGACGTATTCATACAACCTATAATCAAACAATCGCAGGAACGGGGCGGCTTTCATCTGTTGAGCCGAATTTGCAGAATATTCCTATCCGTACTGAAATAGGACGTTCAATCCGTAAGGCATTTATTGCGCAAGCACCCGGGGCAGTTCTGCTTTCGGCGGATTATTCACAAATAGAATTGCGGGTTATGGCGCATATATGTGGCGATGAAATCCTCACAAATGCTTTCAAAAACGGCTTGGATATTCATACTGCAATGGCAGCTGCGCTTTTTGGTATTGACCTTAAAGATGTAACAAGTGCTCAACGCCGGACAGCTAAAACAGTGAATTTTGGCATTATGTATGGTCAGGGAAGTTTCGGGCTTTCGCAGCAATTGTCGATTTCACGTTCGGAAGCGAAGAACATTATTGAGCAGTATTTTGAGAAATATCCGCGTATCAAAAACTATATCGAAGATACTAAAGAATCTGCTCGAGAAAAGGGATACGTAACTACACTTTTAGGCAGAAGACGGTATTTCTCTAATATAACCAGTAAGAATGCAACAGTACGTCAGGCATCAGAGCGTGCTGCCATCAATATGCCTATTCAGGGGACGGCAGCCGATATGATGAAACTTGCAATGATTTCCGTTCATAAGGCAATGAAAGCGCAAAACTTAAAATCAAAAATGCTCTTGCAAATTCATGATGAGTTGGTGTTCGAGGTAATGGAGGGTGAAGTAGAGGTAATGTCGTCATTAGTGAAATCATGTATGGAAAATGCTCTGCCACTGGGTAAAGTTCCTGTATTGGTAGAACTTGGTACAGGGAAGAATTGGGATGAGGCTCATTAATCTTTTATGTAAGGTGAAACAGGATGAATTATGAACAATAGAATATCAAAAACCGATACGTTAGTACTAAAAGGTATTGGTATTCTTATGATTATTTTTCATAATTTTTTCCATATCATGACTCCGTTGATGGGAGAAAACGAATTTGAATATGACAAACAAAATCTATTAAATTTTATTTCTTCCTTCTCAGCAAATCCGGTTTATTCTTTTCAGTATATTTTTTCATTTTTTGGACACTACGGTGTCCAGTTTTTTATTTTTTGCAGTGGGTATGGGCTGGCAGTAGTATATGGCAATCTGGAGCGGGATTTCAATGTTAAGGATTTTATATTTAGCAGAGTACGGAAGTTATACCCCGTATTTACTATTGCGATAGTATTACTGGTATTATACCAGTATTTAATTCTGGATACACAGATTACCCTGAGAACATTACGGGAAATATTCATTCGATATACACTTATTGCCAATTGGATTCCGGGTAAGGTTTTTATTTTGAGCGGACCATTTTGGTTTTATTCGATGATAATCCAACTATATCTTTGTTTTCCTTTGCTGTTGAAAATCAATAAAAAATCAAAGTATGGATTATGGGTTGTAATGTTTATTGCATACATAATTATTCTTTCGACTAATCAATATTTTTCCTCGTTGGGTTTGAGTCTGTATTGTAATTTTATCGGGAATCTCCCTGTATTTATAATAGGGATGATATCAGCATTGAATCGAGAATGGAAATATCCAAAGTGGATATGGATTGCCTCAGCAGGAGTGTTTTTAATCGGGCAATTTAATGTGTATGTCTGGAACTTTTCGCAAATAGCATTTGTGTTAATGACAGTGCCGTTACTTGTTAAATTGTATGAAAAGTTCTCGAACTCAATACTATCCAAAGCTGTTATATTTACTGGCGGTTTGTCGATGTATTTATTTGCAGTGAATGGGTTTTTGCGGATGCCGTGGGTGCAGATGTCGATTGATACGACCTCTAAATTTAACTCGTTTTTGTATTTTGGGGCGTTTGTAGTGCTTGTGTTTTTGGTTGCGCTTTTTGTTAGATTGATGGAGGGGTACTGTCTGAATTTAATGAGCAAATTCTCATTTTTAAAAAAGAACTTATAAAGTGGTAATCAATAAATGCGGCTCTGTAAAATCTATGTTAACTATGTTTCTATGTGTTTAAAAATAAATAACAATGACAAAGCAATATATCAATGACTTAACATATAAAATTATAGGTGCTAGTATTGAAGTACACAAAGCATTAGGGGCTGGTCTTTTAGAAAGTGTTTATCATAAATGCTTGAAACAAGAATTTATCAAACAAGAAATATCTTTCCAATCTGAGTTAAATGTACCAATTCATTATAATGATGTAATAATAGATGCAGATTTACGATGTGATTTTTTAGTCGAAAATTGTATAGTTCTAGAACTAAAAGCCATAGAGCATGTTATCCCACTTCATGAAGCTCAATTGTTTACATACATGAGACTTTTAAATGTTCCCAAAGGAATTATAATAAATTTCAATTGCGTGAATTTATTTAAGAATGGTCAGAAAACGTTTGTAAATGATTTATTTAGTAAACTACCTGAATAATATGTGTTAATAGGTATTCCTAATATATTTTTTAAACACATAGAAACATAGATAACATAGATAAGAATTTAGAATAAATGTTCAATATTTACATAATATCTCCTAATGCAATCCGAATACAAAACATCCCGCTTAACCCTAAATACTCTCACCCAAAACGACCACCAATTCATCTCCGAATTGGTAAACTCACCCGAATGGCTGAAATTTATCAGCAGCGGAAAAACGAAATCCAATGAGCAGGTAACAGAATATATCGAAAGAGCTAACAATACTCCCATGTGCACCTATTGGGCAGTACGATTGAACGACTCCGAAACGCCGATAGGTGTTATCTCGTTTAAGAAACGTGGTGACTTAGAGTATTATGATTTTGGTTTTGCATTCTTGGCCCGTTACGGGAAAAACGGCTATGCTTTTGAAGCAGGAGAGTTGATTCTTAATGAAATAGTTAGCAGCAAAAATCATAAAAATGTGTTAGCAATAACAATCCCTGAGAACATGAATTCTATACGGCTGTTGGAAAAATTGGGATTCAGCTACAAAGAAGAATCTGTAAAGAATGATGAAAAAATTCTGGTGTATTCATATATAATATCTTAAAAATTAACCTTTTATCCTAGTTGCAATGATTTACAAAGACGAAGAAACATTCGACAAAATCAATTTTACGGAAACTCATTTTGAAATTGGTGAGTATGACAGATGTACATTTGTAAATTGTGACTTTTCACATACAGACTTATCAGATTGTAAATTTGATGAATGTACGTTCATCAGGTGTAATTTAAGCGTGGTAAAATTGAAGTTGACTGCTCTCAGAGAGGTAAATTTCAAAGATTGCAAGTTACTAGGTTTAAGATTCGATGATTGCAATGAATTTGGCTTATCTGTCAGTTTTGATACTTGTGTTCTTAATCTATCTTCCTTCTACAAAACAAGGATGATTAAAACCATTTTTAAGAATTGCCAATTAAAGGAAACCGATTTTACTGAATGCGACCTAACAAGTGCAGTCTTTGATAACTGCGACCTCAGTTCAGCAACATTCGACCATTCGAATATCGAAAAAGCAGATTTCAGAACTTCGTACAGTTATTCAATTGATCTCGAAAATAACAAAATCAAAAAAGCAAAGTTTTCTTATTCAGGGATTCTTGGTCTCTTGGATAAATACGATATAGAGATTGACAGAGCAAAGTAAGAGATAAGTCTTGAAGTCTATTTAAATTTGAGTAATTTACCACCATCATGGCATATCTCCTCACAAATCAATCATTCAACAAGCTTAGGAAACAAGCAGACCTTCGTCTGTTTCTCCAAGCACAGGATGATATTGGAACACTTGTACATGTAGTCCCAACCGGACGTCAGGTGCGGCGATTGCTCCGTGAGAAAGTCCGCCGTGATTATGCCTCGCTTGGTAAGCCGATAGAAACACCATCGATAATGACCCTTGAGGGTTTCATTAAACAAAGCTTTGATAATACGTTCCCTCATTTTGACCGTTCTCGGTTTGTATCGGAATCATACAGGCTTGCATTAATCGAAGAAGCAGCTGAAACTGCCGACCTCCGGTTCTTCGCAAAATCCAGTGATTCTATTTCCCCAGCCACTTTGGAACGGCTTGCTAATATCATTTTCGGATTGAAAGAAGACGGCATCACCCCGGAAAATCTTCATGAGGACATTTCCTCTGCAAATGAATTTACCGATCTCGACATACCGCGCTTACGTGATATTTATGTTCTGTACAGTACGTATGAGTACTTACTGGGTGAAATGCTTTTCGACAAAGCGGACATCTTAGCGGAATTACTTGCAATCAGCCAAAGAGAATTTCTCCAATCACAACCACCATCCAATGTTGTTTATTGCGAAGGATTTAGTGAGTTTAAATTGCCGGAAGTCCAATTTTTAGAACTGTTTGCTGAATCGCAAACACCGTTCGCCGTAATGATGGATTATTCCGACCAAAACGGACCACTTTTCGGCAACTTGAAAGAAACGCAGGAAAAACTTATAAATTCTGGGTTTGGATTCGAAATTATAGATTCTGTACCGAAATTTACGGAGAGAACACCGGTGGGTGAACGTCCGTTCACTCCACTTGCAGCGTATTTACGCAGGTGGCTTTTTAATACCGAACAACAGATTACCCATACGGGATTTTCCAATTCATTTTCTGTTCTTGCAGCCGATACGCGTGCCGATGAAGTGCGTATGATAGCCAAGCTTATCAGACATCTGAATCTTCAAAAAAACATCCCACTTTCCGAAATATGTATTGCAATCCGACAGCCGGAACTCTATTCGGGATTGTTTCGAGAGATGTTTGCAGCATACTCAATACCTGCAAACATTACCGACCGTTTTCCTCTTGCAAAATCCCCGATTGCAATTGCTGTATTTGCGCTTTTGGATATAGTTGTCCGTGGGTACAAACGCGAGGATATTCACCGTGCGCTGCAAAGTCCGTATTTGCAATTAACACGTATTGAAAATGGGAAGGAAGTATCGCTTGATGCAGCAAATCTCTATACAGTTGCTCAACAATTACGAATTGCCGGTGGTGAACGTTATCTAGGAAAACTCGGTTGGCAACGCCGACTTGATGAAGCTATTTCTAAGTACGGCACTCGCCTTAAACAACTGGAAAACGATAGTTATGCCGATGAGATAGAAGTTCAAACTCTCAGAAGAGATCTGAAAAAAAAAAAAAAAGCGAACAAAGACTTTATTGC
>CALMMI010000071.1 GCA_937868245.1 uncultured Ignavibacteria bacterium
AATAATTTTGGCTGCGTTATAGCCCCCGTCCTTACTTCTAACCTAAGAAATATCGATCACAGCCGAAATTCGAAAATTATTCTCAAATATTAGCAGGATTATTTATGAAAGTAGTGATGGCACTCTTGTTTGCCGGACTCATCTTTAATGCCACCGCGGTAAGCGCGCAATCTACCGGAGCACAGCTTTCTTCCTCGCTTAATGACTGTCTCAAAATTGCAACTACACAAAATTATGATGTTCAAGTTTCAAAAGCACGGCTAAGGACAGCCGCTGCCGATGTACAGGGTGCTTTTGGTCAATTTTTGCCCTCTATTAATTTTAATATGGGATATCAACGCAGGTTGAATGCTGATGGTGGCGGGCAATATAATCTTCCGGGCGGGTTTTCTTCCCCTGCTAACAGTTATTCGATGAACCTCGGTGCCCAGTATATGCTCTTTAACGGGTTCTCACGTGAGGCAAATTACAGCAAGGCACAATCCACAGTTTCATCACTCGAATTTACAAACGAATCGGTATCACTCCAAACCAAATCCTTAATCTGGCAGCAGTTTATCGATGTTTTGAAAAACGGGCAAATAGTAAAAGCACGGAGAGAAAATTTGGAACTGGGTTCAAACGAGCTTAAACGGGCAAAAGCCAGACAGGAAGCTGGTGTAACTGCTATCGGTACAGTCTATGCCCAGGAAGCGGATAACGGTTCACGTGAACTGGATTTGGTGCAATCCGAGAATCAAATGAACCTCTCGAAAGCAGTACTCCTTACTACTATGGGATTAAATCCTGCACAAAGTACAGAATTTACTGAGTCAAGTTTGGCAGAAAATGTAACGGATACTGAAATATCTTCCTTTCGTAATGAAGTGGGGAGTATTGATGCCGCAATTAGTCATGCAATGGAAAAACGTCCTGACTTTGCAGCTGCAAAGTTACGAATCAAGGCTTCGGAATCCGGTTTGGAGGGGTCTAAAAGCGGGTACTATCCTACTCTTACTGCAAGTGGTGGATGGGCTTGGCAAAATACACAATTTGATGATTTTAGCAAATTCGGCAGTTCTACTGTCGGTTTGAATCTTCGTGTCCCGATTTTTGAAAACTTCAATACAAACACGCAGATTCAATATGCAAAACTGGAACTAACCCAACGTGAAATAGAACAGGCTCAACTTGAACAAACATTAAAATCGCAAATTCAATCTGCATTTTTGAATCTTACCTCAGCCGAGAAACAACTAGAAATCACATCCCGAGTTATCCGTTCCGCCCAGCAAAACTACAACAGTGCCCAGGAGCGGTTCAACGTTGGTGCTGCAAGTGTTACCGATTATCTTACAGCCAACACCCAGCTAATCAGTGCTAAAATCAATCGTATTTCAGCTGTCTATAATTACTTTCAGGCACAAGCACAAATGCGGTATGCACTCGGTGATCTGTAATTAACAATTAAAAAAACTCTTAATATCATTGTTTACAAAGGTTTGTTATGGCTAAGAAAAAATCGAAATCGAAGATGGTCACACTTATTTTAATAAGTGTAGTGGTTGTAGGAGGCGGGATTGCTGCGTACATTGCCTCTAAACGCGATCAGGGAATTTCTGTAACAGTTGAAAAGGTTCAACGCAGATCAATTACCCAAATTGTGTCGGCAATCGGGAAAATCCAACCGGAAACAGAAGTGAAAATATCATCGGAAGCAAGCGGCGAGGTGATATTCCTTGGTGCAAAAGACGGCGATACTGTTAAAAACGGTCAGGCACTTGTACGCATTAAACCGGATTTAATCGAAACACAACTCGAGCAATTTGAAGCAGCTGCAAATTCAGCCAAAGTATCAATCGATGCGGTAAAAGCAGAAGTTGTCCGTACGGAAGCAGATCTAAAGCGTATATCGGAACTCTATAAAAAAGAATTTGCATCGCGTGATGAATTCGACCGCGCACAATCAGCATACCAGCAAGCCCAGTCCCGTTATCAATCATCGCTATCGGAATATACTCGCGCACAATCTGCACTAAAACAGGTAAAAGTTCAGGCTACACGTACTTCGATTTATGCTCCAATGAACGGAGTTGTTACCTCGCGTACTGTGGAACTTGGTGAAAAAGTGCTGGGTACTTCCCAAATGCAAGGTACTGAGATGATGCGAATAGCAGACCTTTCAGTAATGAATGCACTTGTGGATGTAGATGAAAATGATATTGTAAATGTGAAAATCGGGGATACTGCCCGCATTACCGTGGATGCCGTACCTGATCATACAATCAACGGAGTGGTGATAGCCATAGCACACTCAGCGAAGGTAAATAAATTGGGAACTCAGGACGAGGTTACAAACTTTGAGGTTAAGATACGAATCATCGACCCTGAAGCGAAACTTCGTCCGGGTATGAGTTGTAATGTGGATATTGAAACCGAAACTCACCGTGATGTTCTGTCTGTTCCACTGCAAGCTGTTACTGTTCGTGATTCTGTTGCGAATGCAACACCTGATGTAGTGCAAAACGGAGTCCGTACAACAGACGATGAAAAGGTTAAACGTGTAGCTAAACATCCTCCATCGGTTGTGTTTCTGAATGATAAACTAAAAGCGAAGATGGTTAAAGTTGAAACAGGATTAAGCGACAGGGGATATATTGAAATAAAGAGCGGTCTCGAAGAAAAAACCGAGATTATCAGCGGAAGTTTTCAGGCGGTCAGCAGGGATTTGAAAGAAGGGTCGTTGATAAAAATAGATACGCTCGGCAAGTCGAAATGGAAAAAGACTTCTAATCCATAATTCCCGTATTATTCTATCCTAAGCAATTAATCAAAAATTAAACGTACAATGAACACACCGATTATAAATATTGAACATATTGCCAGAGTATATGATATGGGAGGCGAAAAGGTTCATGCTTTGCGTGATGTCTCGCTTAATATCTATCCGAATGAATATATTGCGATTATGGGTCCGTCAGGGTCGGGTAAATCGACGATGATGAATATTTTGGGATGCCTTGATACTCCCAGTTCGGGGATTTATAATTTCAAGGGATTGGATGTAAAGGAAATGGACGACAATGACCTGGCTGAAATCCGTAACCGTGAAATAGGCTTTGTGTTTCAAACATTCAATCTTTTGCCAAGGGCTTCAGCTTTAAAAAATGTAGAATTACCGCTTGTGTATTCCGGTGTATCACGCTCGGAAAGACGGGATAGAGCTATTAAAACATTGGAAGAAGTAGGCTTGGGTGACAGAATGCAACACAAGCCAAATGAGCTTTCGGGAGGGCAACGGCAAAGGGTTGCTATTGCCCGTGCGCTTGTTACCAAGCCGTCGATTATTCTAGCCGATGAGCCTACAGGTAATCTTGACTCCAAAACAGGAGTTGAAATTATGCGTCTTTTTCAGGAACTGTGGCAACGCGGCAATACAATTATTATAGTGACCCACGAAGAGGATATTGCCAGACATGCACACAGAATAGTCAGGATTCGTGATGGCAAAGTAGAATCGGATACTACAAACCCACAGCCGGCTTTAGCTTAAACTTGGAGAATTACTCACATGAAAATCGGTGAATTTTTCGAAACGACTCGTATCTCATTCGAGGCGCTCAATTCCAACAAAATGCGCTCCTTTCTTACAACACTTGGTGTTGTAATCGGGATATTTTTTGTAGTGCTGATGGGTTGGGCAATAAATGGTTTGGATTCTACATTAGACAAAACATTTAATGCTATCGGTACAGATATGCTCTATGTAGATAAGTGGAACTGGTCAGGGGGCAGAAACTGGAGAAAAGTGGAAGCCCGGAAAGATATTACATACGCGCAAGCTTTGGAATTCTGCAAAAGGATAAAAAGTGCGGAAGTTGTAATGCCACAAGGCAGGGCATGGGGAAGGCAAGTTCAATTCAAAAATCAGCTGCTGAATGGAATTACTATCATGGGTGTTCCTTATCAATATGCGCTTACCCCATCGGGCAGCGTATATCAGGGAAGGTTTTTTTCGCAGTTTGAAGATTTGAACAGTGCAGATGTGGCTGTAATCGGATATAATGTGGCTGTCAATCTTTTTCCCGATAGCAATTCACTCGGTAAAACCATTAAAATCGCCGGAAGAAGTTTTACAATTATCGGTGTTATCGAAAAGAGAGGTACG
>CALMMI010000072.1 GCA_937868245.1 uncultured Ignavibacteria bacterium
AAGAATCTTCGATAATAAATAAACTTTCCAGGACTCTTAACTTTACGGAGATTCTTCTCCATTTTAGAGATGTCATTCTGATGGAGTCTTCGACTGAAGAATCTCCGTTTGTATGTGAAAATTGCAAGACGGATACGCTAACGGAGATTCTTCACTGCGTTCAGAATGATGTTCATTTTAGAGATGTCATTCTGATGGAGTCTTCGACTGAAGAATCTCCGTTTGTACGTGAAACTTACAGGACGGATACGCTAACCGAGATTCTTCACTGCGTTCAGAATGACGTCTATAATAACATAAGAAATGTTGTTACTGTTCGCTACTGATGCAAAACCAGCATCATACGATTCTACAGACATTTCTCATTAGTCATACCAACCAAAACTTAAATCTTCCCACTTAGGATTGGACGAATGAATCAAATTAATTTTCTTTTCTCTCAACCACCCTTTTAATTGTTTTTCTCGAGTAATAGCTGACCTAATATCTCTAATTTGTTCAAAGTAAACTAACTCGTTTATATTATATTTGCTTGTAAACCCTTCAACAAGTTTGTTTTTATGCTCATAAACCCTACGTAATAGATTGTTTGTAACACCAATGTATAGGATACGCGACTTATTTGACATTATATACACGTAGTATTCATTCATAAGTAAACAACCTCAAATGAATTTCAAACATACAATTCACTTTCAAGCGGAGATTCTTCAGTCTAGGAATCCTTAAGAATGACATCTCTTAATTTGCACGTCATTCTGAACGCAGTGAAGAATCTCGTTTGCGCGTCCGTCTTGCATGTTTCACGTACAAACGGAGATTCTTCAGTCGAAGACTCCATCAGAATGACAATCACAACTGTATTTATTAACTTTTTTATATTGCTTAACTTACTTATGCCCAATTCCTGTACTGCCGAAACCACCTTCGCCCCTTGCAGTTTCGTCAAGGGATTCGACTTCCTGCCATGCTACTGTTTCATACCGTGCTACCACAAGTTGCGCAATTCTATCACCGCGTTGAATGACGAATGGATTGCTTCCAAAATTTGCTAGGATTACCTTCACTTCACCACGGTAATCACTGTCAATAGTGCCGGGGGAATTGAGTGTGAATACCCCGTGCTTTGCAGCCAGACCGCTTCGTGAGCGTACCTGACATTCGTACCCGGGTTCAAGAGCCATTGCAAGACCGGTTGGTATCATTGCCACTGCTCCCGGGTTGATGGTGATGGGTTCACTTGTTGCTGCGTGAACATCCATCCCGGCACTGCCCGATGTCGAGTATGTAGGTAATGGAAGATCTGTAAATTCTGATGATGTGCGTGTAATTTTCATATTGTTTGATGTTGTATTTATCGTCCTAAAAAATAAGTTCCAAATTCTTGTATTTCTTTCCGTTCCTTCTCTATGAATTTTGAGTACAGTTTATCGCCCACTTGCGATTGAAGTGCAGAAATCCCTACGTCTATCAACCGCAAACCGTTTTGAGTAAGAAAGACATTATCATACGGCTCACCTCCAATTTCCGAAGGTCGTTTAATATCCCGATGTACAAATCCTGCTTTGTGTAATTGGTTCATTTCATCGATAAACACTTCAAACCATGGTTGACGTTTTTCATATTCAAATGCTCTAAAATCTATCGGGTATAGACGCTCCATTACTATCATTTCATATCCCGTTGGTATATGTATATCCAGCCGGATAAATGTAACTGTCAAGCCATTTATATTATTGGCAAATTTCATCTTTTCCGCTTCCGAGCCAATATCCGAACGGGTGTCTCCTCCGAATAGTTTCCCAGCTTCGGTTTCCGAAAGT
>CALMMI010000073.1 GCA_937868245.1 uncultured Ignavibacteria bacterium
ATTACCGTAAAACGCTTAAATGATGCCGTAGGAATAGTATGGCGTACCATAAATTCCTTAGCAAAACTTTTTGATGTTTCAAGCATTGCCGCTTGCTTAGAAGGTCCGAATACTACGATTCCTTCTGAACGGAGAGCATCGCTCAATCCTGCTTCCAACGGTTGTTCTGGACCGATAACTACAAAGTCAATATGATTTTCCTTGCAGAATGTAGAAACTTGATTGAAATCGTTTATTGATATTTGTGCCTGCTTTGCAACTTGTAAAATACCAGGGTTGGCAGGTGCAGCATATAAATTTTCCAGTTCTTTTGAACGGGAAAGTGCAAGAGCCAAAGCGTGTTCACGACCACCTGAACCGATAAGAAGGATATTCATCTGATACTATAAATAAAAATGAGACTATATAAAAATAAGATTGATTGCAGGGAGGGGAATTCAAAATCTCTATACTGAAAAAACACTTTCTCCGATAAATTCGGCTGCACCTTGTAACCACACTACCGAATGTTCTGGCTCGTATCCCACTGTAAGAGGAATCCCACTCGGTGGAATAATTGTAACCGGAGATTTTACAAGTTTATGAGTAATTGCAGAAATTGCAGTAGAAATTGCTCCTGTTCCGCAAGCCCCGGTTTCAGCTTCTACACCCCGTTCATAGGTTCGTAATTCAATTTTATTTTCGTTAATCTCATAGAGATTTATATTTGCCCCCAACGGGTCAAATATCGTATGAAATCGAAAATGTGGTGCAAATGTTTCAATGTTGAATTCACGAAAGGGAGTGGCAGATTGTAATTGACTGTAATTTACAACAAAATGTTGTGAACCGACATCAACAAAATCACCGTGAACAGTAATAATTGAATCACTGATCTCTAAATTTTCTCGAAATTCCAAAGGCATCGGGAAATATACACGTATTTCTGCGCCCGAGATTTCAGCTTTATAGGTAGTGCCTGCCATCGTAAAGGAAATTGCTGAAATACTGTTTGAAAGTATTTTGTCGTTCAAAGTGTTGAGGGCAAAACGTACTGCACATCTACCTCCATTACCACACATTGCTCCATGTGAACCATCAGGATTGAAAAATTCAGATGTAAAATTGAGAATGGTTTTGTTATTTTTCGTTAAAGTTTCGTTTGTGTTTAGAACAATCAAACCCTCAGTTTGTATTGTTCCATTACAGAGTGTTGGGGTTAGATTTTGCCATTGAGCTATTGTAACCTCTAAATCACGTCCGTCAATTACAGTAAAGAGATTACCGGCTCCAGACATATATCGTACAGGTATGTTCATCGGAGAACCTCGATAATTTCTTCATGAATAACTCCGTTTGTAGCAGCAATTGTTCTATCAGATATAGCATAAGCATCACCTGAATATTGCGATACTTTCCCGCCTGCTTCTTCTACCAAAAGTACTCCGGCGGCAACATCCCACGGACTTAACTCAACCTCCCAAAAACCGTCGAAACGTCCGGCTGCAGTATAAGCAAGGTCAAGAGCTGCCGAACCGAGTCTGCGTATTGGAAGACCGAGTTTCAGAAATCTGTAAAAATGATCAATGCAATCAGAAGGATTAGAGGAAACTGAATAGGGGAAACCGGTTACAAGAAAACTATCGGATAATGTTTGGGTAGTTGATACGTGAATTTGTTTTCCGTTCAGCCATGCCCCTTTACCTTTTTCTGCAACGAAAAGTTCGTCAAGCAACGGATGATAAATGACACCACAGGTAAGTTCTCCGCGCACTTCTGCAGCAATACTAACTGCAAAAACAGGCACTCCGTGTGCAAAGTTTACGGTTCCATCCAACGGGTCGATCACCCATCTTACTGATGAATCGGATGAATCTGCAGTGCCGGAAGTACCACTTTCTTCAGCTAGAAAAATATGGTCGGGATAAACGGAAGTAATATGAGAAATAATCGTTTTCTCGCTTCGAACATCGTATTCTGTAACTAAGTCGTGCCGTTCTTTCTTCGAAGAAATGCTGAATGAAGTTCCGAATCCCTCTTTTAATAATTTTCCTGCTATAAGTGCAGCCTCGATTGCAACAGTACAAAGAGATGAGGGGGAATTGATGTATGGATTGTTCATCTGAATTGTTTCTAACTGTAATAATTCTATAGTTTTATAATCAAATAGAGTTGTATTCCTGAATAGAAATACTATTATGATTACAGACAAAAATACATTAAATTCCCATCAACTAGCAAAAGATGAACAGTATCCAAATATACAGGATTGAAATATCTACTCACTCATCTGTATTATTAACGTTCTATACTTTGTGAACTGAAACGTAACATTCATGACGTAATGGGTAGCACTAACTCTTAACTGTAATGTGCTGTAGATATGAGCTTTTTTTTGTCCGCAATAAAGTGTATTTTGCAGATGAAAATGGATATTTCTGCAAAAAGTCCTTAGTTAGGGGTGTGTCTGCTTTGTAAACACAGTTTTTTTGTTGTAAATTTACGTTTCGAAAAATAATTTTGTTCAACGACCTATTCATTTTAGGAGTCTTTCCATGAAAAACATTTTTTCCGGATTTCTGCTTTCGGCAATGTTTCTTTTAGTTGTTTCGGGGTGTGGAAAAAAAACACAAGAAGTAACCGAAGATAAATCCGGACCATCATACAACACCAAACTTTGGAAAAAATTTGATAATATTCCACCGGGCGCAGATGCAAGTGTACCTGATTCTTTAGGTGGAGCAGGTTTCGAGAAATTAGCAGACAAAATGGGATTTGTTACTTTCACACCCAAAGAAGATGAATTAAAATATTTTGGAGATTCCCGTGCAAAAAAAGGTGGAAAGATTACAAAAGTAATTAGCCGTTTTCCTTTAAATTTCCTTCCTTTCGGACGCAATTCACATCTTGTTGAAAATTCTATTATCGAAGCTTTTGTGTATGAGCCATTGCTTAATACACATCCGACCTCGGGTGATTATGTTCCTCAGGTTGCTACTCATTGGAAAATATCACCTGATAAAATGACGTATACCTTCCGTATAGATCCTAATGCACGTTTCTCTGATGGAACAAGACTTACTTCAAAAGACGTGATTGCTACATGGAAATTGATGATGGATGAAACTATTCAAGATCCTTCCCAACAGCTCACATTCGGTAAATTTGAAATCCCCAAAGCTGTAAGTATGTATATTCTTGAAGTTAAGTGCAAAGAGCTTAACTTTAGGAACATGTTGTATTTTGCCAATAATATTTTCATTCTTCCCGAGCATGTAATTGGTAATTTGACAGGTGCTAAATTTATAGAAAAATGTCAGTTCTCAATGGTTCCGGGGTCAGGTCCTTATATATTATTAGATAAAGATATTAAAAAAGGTCAGCAATACTCACTTACACGCCGTGATGATTATTGGGCAAAGGATTATCCGCTTTCAAAATATTCAGCTAACTTTGACAGAATACAATTTGATGTTGTAGAAGACAATAC
>CALMMI010000074.1 GCA_937868245.1 uncultured Ignavibacteria bacterium
ATAAAAATAGAATTAAAAAACTATCTTAAAGATATTGAAGGGTATGTTGTGATAGAAAGTAATGATGAATTTGTTAAATCTATTGAAGATATTAGTTTCAAGGGGAATTTATATATATATAACGATTTTGCAGGACTTCAGCAAATAGATGAAATCTATAGGATTGATATAGATGATTATATTGAAGGTAATGAAATAAAATATCTTAACATACCTATAATTGGCTCACGATTGGCTGATGATTTTTCTAGCGGCATGAACTTTACTGACGGTGATATAGAAGAAGTATTAAGTAAACTTGAAAACCGTTATATGATGGTCTCTGTTATAGTTCCAAAGTACGAACAATCTTCGTTAGTTTCAAAAGAAATATATAAAGATGATTTAATCTTTGAAAAACTATCATTTAATGACTTAATTGAATTGGGTCATGATAAATATTGCAGAACAATGACATATGTTGATTCAATTAATTTGTTTGAAGGAATTAAAAACAAGTTGTATTTGCCTTTTAGTGTCGAACAGTTTCCCTATAGACTATATTTGAAAGGATTATCGAATTCAAGAGAATTATTTATTCGAGATGTTTTAATAAGCGACTTTAGTTTTGTATTACCTAGAATAGCATCAGTTTTTGAAATCAAGTCAATTGTTGTAAATATAAATTCTAGAAAAATCATTCCTAATATTTCAAGGAATAATGTTGACTCAAAGACAAGAGATATGTTGAATTATGTTATTGGGAAAGCAATACATATTGGTGCAAGTAAGCTTTTGCCTCTAGATGATAATGAAAAACAAACGCTTAATAATTTTATAGATTTATTCTATGGTAAGCAGACTGGATTTGAAAGATAAACAGATGTTTTTCTATTACTATTGAACACCTAACGGAGTAATAAGAGAAATACATTACAACGCAGTTGTAAAAAAAGTAGGAGACACCTTCAGCATCAAAAACGCCCACCCGTTATAATTGCTGCTACTACCTCCCTTCAGGAGTTCCATATTGCTATTTGCAAACATCATGGAATACCCGAATTGAAGGTTTATTATTTTTGAAGGTTTATATTCCACCAGGAAATCCACTTCAAAACCTAAATGCTTCTTTATAGTTGTAGTGCCAAGATTCAGTTCATTTGCCAAACCGAACGAATGAAAATCAAGAGTTGTTGTTACATTGGTTATAGGGTTTACTCCAAATCTCAGATAAAGATCTGAAAAGCCCTGCTGCCTCGTATCCGAAGGAAACGTTATAAAGTAATCCATATATCCGTAGAATTTATGGTTGGTAGCATAGAGGGTCGTAAAACCGCGCTGCTCATTTGACGGGGTGTTGTTTGCATTGCCCGACATATAGTCGAAGCCGATACCGACTGATAAATCACTATTGCGATATTCCCCGTACATATTGACCATAAATGCGCTTATATCTTTGTTGTTGTCTGTTTTGCCGGTTTGATAATACCCTCCAATAAGAGCTTTTACGCCTTTATTCTCATATTTATAGATAGGACCAAACGTGAAACCGGATTTTAGTGACGTACTCGAAGTATCAATTGAAGGTAAGCCGTTCATAATTGTTATGAACGTTACATTGCTGTACAAATCAGGCAGCTCTTTTTTTAGCCATGCAAAAGCAAGTACTTTATAATTTTTTAAATTGTATGTAGTTCCGAATACCGGTTCACCAACCTGATTAAATGCGCCACCTGCATGAAAACTAAACCCTTTGTCCTTACTCGAATATTTTAATACCAATGCGTCATGAGAGAGGGATAGGTTCCCCCAGTCTAAATTGCCCAATAATCTGTGGTCGTCATACGCGATTTCCTGCCTGCCCATTTTTATCGCAAGTTCATCCATTAGCTGTAATTCAAGCCATACTTCATTTACTTGCAATCCGCCAAGGTCTTTTCGTTGCTCTTCATCTCCCCACGTACGTGAATCCTGGATAGAAGTATAAAAGGAGATATTATCCTTTTTGTAATCAAGCAATACCCGTGACCTTTGTCCAATAAAAAAAGCAGGATCGAGACTATCTGCCGATAATGTTCTATAACCGTTTCTAAACTCAGATCTTGCCCGGTATTGCCCGCCTATACTAAAATTATCCTGCGCGTAAAGAAGAGGGCTGGCAGATAGGATTACTACAGTAAAAAATATTGTGGATATGATTAATTTTATCATTCTATTATGATTATGGCTCAAATAATTTATAGATGTTACGCAAGAATATATTTATTGAGGTTTTTGGTGTATCAAGGCGTAGGATTAGGGAGTGAAAATCTTATCTACTCGCCTCCAGTTCCACAAAAAACACTGCTCCACATCCTTTACCATCAGATTCAGCCCATACACGTCCGTTCATAAGCTCAACCAGCTTTTTTACAATGGATAGCCCAAGACCTGTGGAGTGTTCCCCTGCAGTAGGGCGGGCTGAGAGCTTGCTGAACTTACCGAAAAGTTTGGTCATGTCGTTTGCAGTAAGTCCTTGCCCTTCATCGCGGATGCTTATTTGGACACTTGTGTCTGTTTTGATGATATTTACCCAAATTCGTTTATTTGTGGGTGAATATTTTATGGCATTGGAAAACAGATTGTCTATAACCGAGTGGAGGAGTGCACGGTCAGCGACACATAAAATTCGAGCAGAGGTATCTATAGTATGGACTTCCAATGATTTTGCAGATAGACGCTCTGAGTAATTTTCAATTATCTGGCTAATAAGCACAGCTGCATCAATAGATTCCAAAGTCAGACGAACTTCGCCGCTCTCAATCGAATTAATATCAAGAATATTACTGACGATTTCCTTCATTCTAAGAGCAGCATTCTTAATCGATCCAATCCGTTCAACCACCATATCCATTGTAAGATTATCATGGTACTGCATAATGAGGTCGGAAGTCATTACTATTCCAACCAACGGGTTTTTCAAATCATGGGCTGCAATGCCCAGAAATTCATTCTTTTCCTGATTAAGCCATTCAAGTTTGATATTCTGTTCCGTTATTTGCTCGTTCATTGTTACAAGTTCAACATTACGGAGATGCTGGATTTCCCGCTCGAGT
>CALMMI010000075.1 GCA_937868245.1 uncultured Ignavibacteria bacterium
CAAACATTCTTTGTAGTTGGTGTCCACAAACTTATGCCTCATTAGATGAAAGAATACTTATTCTTCGTACTCTCTGTAAACAGTTCCCAGAAAAATCATGGTCATTACTCTTTCCCTTAATTCCTAAGCATTACTCTATTTTAATGCCCAATGTAAAAATGAAATGGCGTGAAAATCTGCGTGACGAATTACAAGTAAAGGAAAGTGAAATTTCCAAGTTTATTGAGGTCATTATAGAGGTTATTATACAGAATAAGGATATACCAATAAAAGAAATGTCAGATCTGATTGGCATATCTGATAGTAATACCATATCACCAAAACAACGTCAAAGATTACTTAAGCACTTACAAAGTATTGTATCAGCTGAGAGCGATTCAGACAACATACTATGGCACAAGTTACGAGATTTTTTAAATCGTCACCGCATGTTTCCTGATGCATTATGGGCATTACGGAAAGGAGAGCTTCCACAATACCAATTAATATTTGACAAGCTTTCAAATCCAGCATCAGGCTCGCAATTACTATGGCTATTTGACGATTATCATCCGGAGTTATCATCAAACAAGTTTCTAACATCAACCTATGAAAACCAAGAAATATTGATTAAAAAAGAAAGAATCAAAGCAATAAAGCTCATGTTACCTAAAAGAGATGTAAATAAGCTAATTGAAATAGCAAACGGGGTAAAATTGCCACATGTAATTGCAGAATTATTAACAAAGGAAAGTAAGTGGAACAATTATGAATCAGTTATTGAATTACTCACTGCATTATTGCAAGTGCCACTCACTGATAATATATTAAGTACTTTGGCAGCATTTCTTGGGACACTGCATAAAAACCAAATTTTTACAATTCTCGAATTGAAAGAGATACTTCGACAAGTCCTTAACAATGGAATTAAAAATACACAAATTGCTCATTTGTTAGCTGTTGCAAATTTTAGATCATTTGAAATCTGGGATTATATCCATTTGCTTGGCGAAGAAGCAGAAAATGTATATTGGAAGATCTGTCCAATGTATTTCAATGAAAGTTCAAGTGAAAGTATTGAATTCATTATTAAAAAACTCAAAATTTACTACCGAAATGCATCAATTCTTCAATTTGCATATAACCATAGAAAAGTTATATCAACCGAGCGTATAATTGAAATCTTATCAGTTGTTGGTTATATTGATTCTTCTGAACCTCATAATTTGGGAATGATGGAGCATTATGTAGGAGAATTATTTGAAGAATTGTATTTACGCTCTGACGGCAACAAGAATGAAATTCAGCAATTGGAAGTGGTATTCTTACCTCTTTTTGCAAACTATGATTATATTAAACATTCAAAATATATACAAAGTTCTTTATTAAATAACCCAGAAGTCTTTGTTGATGTTTTAAAAGCAGTTTACAAGTCAGAAATTGAAGAAGAATCAGAAAACAATGAATTAGAAACCCAAGCAAACAAAGCTGCGCAAGCAGATGTTGGGTACAAGTTGCTAAAAGGCGTAAGAGGTATTCCTGGTGGAGAAACAACTGGAGAAATACAGTACGATGTTTTGTACAACTGGGTTAATGAAGTTAGGAAAATGTCACTTAAGTATCATCGCTTAGGAGTTTGCGATACATATATAGGAGAACTTTTAGCGAAGTATACTGGCTTTAATAAAGCTCCTAAAATTGAAGTATGTAAAATCATTGATTCTATAAACTCATCAGCACTAAACAAAGGCTTTACAATTGGCATTATAAATAAAAGGGGTGTTGTTATACGAGGTAAGGGTGGGAATCAAGAAAGGGAGATTGTAAATCATTACACACAGTTCGCTTCCGAAATTGGAGGTAGTTATCCTGTTGTTTCCTCTCTCTTATTAGAAATTGCTCAAAGGTATCAAGTAGAAGCCGAATGGAATGATAATAGAGAAGAATTGGAAGATTTGGAAGGATATATTTAATGTTGTAAAACATAAAGTATAGCACTATAAAATTTCAATAAAGTAATTCTAAAATGATAAAGAGACATTGAACTCAATAATGATCTTTTATCAAAGTTTATATAACTTGATAAAATTTTGCTTGCATGTAAAATAAGAATCTTGTATCTTTGTATAGTTTGATTTAAACTATACAACTTCAATATCAATTTAAGAAAAATTACTATGGAATCCAATATAACTTTCGGGCAAAAACTAAAGGAACTTAGGGATAAGAAAAAACTTTCTCTAAGAGATCTTGCCAATCAAGTCGGATTGTCTGCCGGCTATATATCACAGTTGGAAAATAACAAAGTGAATATTTCAGGTTTGCCGTCGGAAGACAACATAAGCAAGCTTGCACTTGCCCTGGATACAGATGAAACTGATCTTGCACTCCTTGCTGGTAAATTATCTAATGAAATTACGAACGGTATCAAAGATGCCCTTTTGAAAGGCGATATAAATAAAGAGCAAGTATTTGAATTCTTATACAGAAAAGGAAAATAGGACATGAGAACCTTGTGGATGGCTATGGCAGCAATCGAATTTCAAGCGGACGAATTTCGTAAACAATTGATTGAGTATTTAAAGAGTAATGAAGAATATGGTTTCAAGAATGAGTTATACTTGGACTTTTTAGTAAGTACCGAGAGACTACATAGCTTTTCTTTTACGGATACAGATGGTATGAGTGAGGAGATATTGGGCAAATATAGTTTTCATAGTAATGAAATCACAATCTACAACGGAATCAATCATAAAGGTAGGGAAAACTTTACTGTTGCCCATGAAGTAGGACATTGTGTTTTGCATCGCCCAATACTTTTATCTTCTCTCAAATACTATGAAATTGACGCTGAGGAACTTGAACATCCATTTCTACTTCACAGGGATTCAGTTGATCATAAAGGATATCAATCAGCGAACAAAGTAATCGCTACATTTGAGTCGCAAGCGAATAAATTCGCCAGGTATTTACTTATGCCACGTAAGCCTTTCACAGCAATCTTCCGTGAACTTATGGGAGGAGTTGATCTGGGTATTGGTCACTTCAAAGATTTTTCCTACCGTCCAGTAAGAAGAGACATCGACAAGTTAAACGAGATTAATAGAGAACTTGCAAATATATTTGATACATCCGGAACCGCAAGTGCCATTCATCTAAAACAACTTGGATTTATTGACAAGTCACTAAGAATTACCTAATGTGTTAAAAGTTTGCTTACTGAACATTCTTATGCATTAGCATTTGAGGAATCTCTGTGCAGCATCATTGAACACTCTAAATAAAACAATTCAATGAGTAATGGCAAATTCCCACTGCTCCTTCATAAATTTTACTCTATTTGTATATATTAAACTAATCTTAACATTAATATAGCATTAATACTTTTACTAATTTAACTTGAAATTTAACAAGTGGTTTCTATTAGTTAATAGAAATAGTACCTCCCCCTTTTAATTACCCTTTATTTACAATAAGGAGAAATGTATGAACATGGTTGTAATGGAAAGCGATGATCTTCGCTTAATGATTAAGAATGTTGTTACCGAAGCACTGGGGAATGTTCCTCCTCCCCAATCTTCACAAGATCTGGAACCCGCAACGGAACTGATGACTCGGAAGGAGGTCAAAAAGCTTTTCGGTGTAAGTATGCCGACGCTGATTAGTTGGAGCAAGCAGAACATTTTGCCCTGTTTGCATTTTAAGAGGAGTGTCAGGTATAAACGTTCCGATGTTGAACAATTATTAAAAGCAAAAAATAAAACAGGAGGTGTACGATGAATGAAAATATTCCAAACCAAAATGAAAACTCGGATTCTGACCAAACAAAAGCAAATCCAATTAAAAAGACCACTGCAACTAGAATTCCTTGGAAGCCTCATTTTCAGGTAAGCGAAAAAGAACCTTCATGTATTTATTTTCAGGAGGGCTCTCAGACACATTTTTATGACCTTCAGAAAATTTCTCACTGCGTCTTTACAGTGTCGGATGCTTTTGAATTTACCTTATCAGGAAGAAAGCATATAATATCGAACAAAGCTGGTAAATGCTTGCTTGCCGCTCTAAAGGATTGGCATGAAAGAAAGGATAAATGATGAGCAAGCAGCCCAAAACGAATATACTTCTTAACGATATTGAGAAGGATCTAAACAACCTGACTAAAGATGACAACCCGTTTCCTGTTGAAGTTCTTCCTGAACAATTGCAATCAGTTATCCGTGAGTATTCACGGATAACTGGTGCTCCTCCCTGTTTCTTGGGAGGAGCTATGCTTGCAGTAGCAGGAGTTGCACTTGGAAATTCAATGCGTCTTTACTATGGTAATTACAGTGCAAACGGCGTATTGTTTCTGTGTGTAATTGCCCGACGTGGAATGGGAAAATCGCATCCTATTGACTTTATTCTCAAACCTCTTAAAAGAATTGATCGAAATTTATGGCAAACATACAGGCATGAACACCTCCAATGGAAACAAAGAATTGCTCAAGACCCCAAGGATAAAGAGGCAGAACCTCTTCAACCCCCTGTGTTTATTACAACAGACTCCACCCCTGAAGCATTAATCGGATTGCATGAAAACAATACAAGGAGTTTACTTATCCACCGGGATGAATTGAGTGGGTTAGTTGCAAGTCTTGATCAATATTCCAAAGGAGGTGAATCACAGATGTATCTGCAAATATGGAGCGGGACTACGATCAGTGTTGCACGAAAAGGAAGTGGTGTCACGCGAATAGATAATCCTCATGTTTCAATCTTAGGAGGAATTCAGCCGGAAATATTACATAAACTTGCTGAAAAAAGTCGAGTTGCAGACGGTTTCTTAGATCGTTTTCTTTTTTGCTTTCCGAATATATGTGAAGCGCAACCTGAGAATATGCAGGAAGTAAACAATGTTGCATGGGAAGATTGTATTGCAAGGATTTCCGAACTACAGCCTTATGTTGATGCAGAAACGCAAGAGAAGCTACCTTTTGTTCTTCGTCTTACACCTGAAGCACAGACTGTACTCTCAGCAAATAGTGAAATACTAAGAAATTTGATTACTAAAACAAATAATAGTCTCGATGACCCAACAAGCGGCATTGCAGCCAAGCTCAGGATTTCTCAATACCGCTTTGCCTTAGTTCTGCACATTATAAGTTATGGTTGCAATATTCATAATAACCTCACTGAGGTAGGTGTCGAATTTGCAAGAGGGGCAGTAAAGCTGACAGAATATTTTCTCAACTCTGCCCTGAAAGTACATAGCCAATTATCAGAAAAAGTAAAAAAGACATATAACATTCGAAGGGTACATAAACTAATGGACAATGGTAAGACAGTCCGTCAAATTGCACAATTACTGGATATCTCCGTAGGTACTGTTTCTAATTATTCTAAGCTAATACCATGAACATTGAACAAAACGAAGTAACTCATTTTATATAATATAGTTGCGATGTTCATTGTGCTTGAACAAACTTGAACATTATGAACAAAACAGTTAGCAAATGTTCAAATGGTTATAGAAATGAACATATCGTAAACAGAATACAAGTATTTGATTTACAATATATTTATATATTATCTTAATACTCAGTGTTCAACCGCATTGAACGCCGCAACTATATTATATAAAATAAGTTACTTCATTTTGTTCAATATTTCACTCGTTGAGAGAGAAATACACTATGAAAGAACTACAATTTGATAAGAAACGCAAGCGTGTTCAGCAATGTCCATGCGGGAAAAGTAATGCAGATTCCAAATTTGTTCCGTTTATAGGGTATGATGATAAAGGGTATTGTCACAGTTGTACACGAACATTTCTTCCCAATCTACAAACCCCAGAAAGAATTGAATATCCTGTGTATGCAACTACTGAAAGCTTACCGTCATTATTACCTACTGACTGCGTAGAACTCTCAATGAAGGATTATGAGAGCAATATGTTTACCAAGTGGCTTTATGAAATATTTTGTGAGGATACAGTAAACGAGTTAATTCAAAAGTATAGGATAGGTACATCTGATCATTGGAAAAGTAAAAGGACAACAGTATTTTGGTTTTGCGATATTTCCAATAACTGCCGCTCAGGGAAACTTATGCTTTATGGTTCAGAGGGACATCGGATAAAGAAACCGTTAGATTATTGTAATTGGGTTCATGCAGTAATTAAACCGGATAATTTTAATTTTGTCCAATGCTTTTTTGGTGAACATCTTCTTAATATACCTGAAAATATTCAAAAGACAATTATCGTAGTAGAATCGGAAAAGAGTGCAATTGTAGCAAGTGCATATTTCCCGAACTATGTTTGGATTGCTTGTGGTGGAGCAAATGGATTGACAACGAACAAATGTTCAGTTCTCGAAGATAGGGATGTTATACTTTATCCTGATTTAGGAAAGTTTGAATTATGGAGAGAAAAAGCGGAAGATTTACGAACTATATGCTCATCTATTAGGGTTTCAGATTATTTGGAATGTAATGCTTCTAATGAAGATAGAGCAAACGGTTTTGATATTGTAGATTACCTTGTAAAATTCACGCTTGCAGATTTTACAAGATTTCATCAGTCTATTAAGTCTTTTAATGAAGAAGAGAATTCAGCATCAAAATTGCAAAATGAGCTTAATATTACTAAGGAGTTTGTATTTCCCAACAAAGGAAAGGAATGTTGTGAAGATCAACATAATTATATATCTGAACTTAGAGAAATTGAAGAAATGGAAGAGTTCTTTCAGCGATTAGTATTACCAAGAGGAATAATACGAATAAATCGATGGGCAATAACAAATGATGTTGCAATTTGTATTGAACGAGCTTTATTCAATGCCAGACTGACAGTGGGTAATGAGCATATAGGACATCAATGTTTAGAAAGGTTACGAAGTATTAAAAAGGCTTTAAACATTTTTGATTGACACTCGAACGAATGAGTTAAGAAGGTGAAATTGATTGCAAAAGGTAGGGGACAGGGTGAAGGTCACAATAATAAAGAAGTATCAGA
>CALMMI010000076.1 GCA_937868245.1 uncultured Ignavibacteria bacterium
ATTAGTACAATCAGTATGAACTGTCATTTCAAAGAGATATTTTCCAATAAAGATTCGGGAACTTGAAATCAAGGGTAACTTTGAAAACCATAATAAAAAGTACTTCTACAATCTATACTGAATCATCATTGTAAACATGATGTTGCCAAGTAGGCTTTCTTGTGTTTCATCATCAGTAGTTGGTGTAAACAATTCGCCTCTGCGATTATTTCTACCAATAAGATTGATAGCACCGTACGCTCCGCTTATATTTACATAAACAGGATCTAAAAGTTCTCCTTCAATACCAAGTTTTAGTGCTGCTCCAAATCTTGATGGTGTACCAAAAGATTTTTTTGTACTAATGGTTACGTCGTCTATATTATCAATAAGCTTATACACTATTTTTCTGCGAAATGTACCGTTGGTTATAAAAGAATACCGGGCATCCACCCCTCCATATAATTTTGCATTGGCAAGCGGTAGGTTCATAAAAGCATATTCAAAACCAAGAACTGCTGTCGGTATCTCGAGTGTATGACGGGCATAAAGAGTATAACCAGAACCTTCAATTCTTTGAAGTCCTGTAAACCAAACATAATCCAATCCGGTTGTGATTCTCATTCTTCGTTCCGGATCCATAATAAAAATCCCACGTAATGCAATGCCCGGTTGCTGACCGTTAAATCCGCCCCCGATAGTGTGCACGGTGTCCTTCGGTAAAATAATGTCCGAGGCAGGATTTGATCCGTTAAGCCATGAAGTTGTAAGCCCAATCCCAATCTGAATTTCCGGAAAAGTATATGGGCGGGTAACAACAGGTTGGATAACCGCTTTTTTGCCTGCCTGTGGCTGCCCTGTTTGCGCAGTTGATGTTTGAGAACATACTCCTAAAAGAATACCAAACAATATCACTACTTTAATCATAATTTTCCTTCAGAAACGATGATGGTGAATTCACATTCGCACCAATAATATTCTTTGTATGACAGTTTCAGAGTCTTTCCCTGACACTATACTCCACATTTTTTTGAAAATTCTTAACTAATAATTCCCCGATAAGACCGAAGCTAATCAATTGTACACCGACAATTATCAATGCAACACCAAATAAAGCAAGTGGGCGGTTACTGAGTGACGTTTTTCCTAATGACCACTCAATTGTTAAATACAAATCTGTACCGAAACCGATAAGCGCAAGCAACGTACCTACAGTTCCGAACAGATGAAGCGGACGTTTTACATACCGTGTTGTAAAAAGAACGGTAAGAAGGTCTAAGAAACCTTTGAAAAACCTGCTGAATCCAAATTTTGATTTACCAAATCTCCGGGCATGATGCGTAACCGGTATTTCTGCCACTCTAAATCCGTCCCAATGTGCAAGTGCAGGCAAATATCTGTGCATTTCACCATACACCTGTAGAGTTTTCACCACTTCCTTGCGATATGCTTTTAGCCCGCAATTAAAATCGTGGAGTTTAATTCCGCTTACAGTAGAAGTAACATAATTAAAAAACCGCGATGGAACTGTCTTATGAAACGGATCGTGACGTATTTTTTTCCAACCGGAAACTAAATCGTACCCTTCGTTCATTTTCTGAATCAAATGAGGAATTTCTTTAGGATCGTCCTGCAAATCGGCATCCATTGTAATAACGATATCACCCTTCGCTTCAGCAAAGCCAACTGCAAGGGCAGCAGATTTTCCGTAATTTCTACGGAAACGTATAGCTTTGAAACGGTTATCTTTTTGATGAATCTGCCGCAGCACTTCAAACGACCTGTCAGTAGAACCATCATCGATAAAGATTACTTCATATTTATCACCGGCAACAATACCGAGTGTTTCTTTAAGGAGTTTTGCCAGTTCAGGTAAGGATTCATCTTCATTTAGAAGCGGAATTACTACGGATATATTAACATGGGAATTAGAATGCTGATTTCTGTTTTCGTGGTTGCGAGGGCGTGGGTTTTGATTTGGTTGCGAAGGTGAACCGCCCGTTGGGTTCTGTTGAACCTTCTCTACATTTTTTGGTCGTGGATTCTGCCCTTGTTGTGGGGCAGAACTACTTGAAGGTATTACTTGTAAATTCTGAGCCGAAGGATGTTCTTTCTTTTGGTTTAAACGTGACGTATCTTGTGAATTATCAATCGGTGCGCTTGATACCGCTACTTCTTGAATATCACCTGTTTGAATAGATACTTGACGACGGTTATCATACCGTCTTCTATGAGGTCTTTTCTGTGAATATTGTTTATTTTCGTCTTCAGCCACTTTGGGAACTCCCGTAGTAGATAGTAGTTAAGATAATCAGGCAGGTGAAGCATTTTGTATTGTTGCTTTCCAATCGCTCAAAATAGCGGTTGAAGAGTTCACAAACAAACAAAAAAGCAAAATGCCTGACTATTATCAGGCATTTTTTCAATTTTGAAATTTTTACCCCAAATAGGAGCGAAGCGACTTCGAACGAGATGCATGACGCAGACGTCTAATTGCTTTTTCTTTAATTTGCCGGACACGTTCACGGGTCAAGTTAAATTTTTCTCCAATTTCTTCAAGAGTAAGGCATACACCGTCTAAACCGAAGTAAAGTTTGATTACTTCTGCTTCACGGAGTGAAAGAGTATTCAGTACTTGCTGAACTTCCACACGAAGCGACTCTCTCATGAGTTCTGCATCAGGTGGTGGCTGTTGGTCATTTGGAAGAATATCGAGCAAACGGTTGTCTTCCCCTTGTACAAACGGAGCATCAACCGAAAGATGCCTTCCGGAAATTTTAATTGTTTCCGTTATTTCCGATACGCTCATATCCAATTGTTCGGCAAGTTCGGAAGCAGTAGGTTCACGCTCGAAAGCCTGCTCAAGTTCACTGAATTTTTTACCGATTTTATTAAGTGCCCCCACTCGGTTCAACGGCAAACGAACAATACGCGATTGCTCTGCAAGTGCCTGAAAAATTGACTGGCGAATCCACCAAACAGCATAAGAAATGAACTTAAATCCTCGTGTTTCGTCGAAACGTTTAGCAGCTTTTATTAAACCAAGATTACCTTCGTTGATAAGATCACCCAACGAAAGTCCTTGATTTTGATACTGTTTAGCAACACTCACTACGAATCGAAGATTTGCTTTTACCAATCTTTCAAGCCCGCGTTCCCCGTCCCATCCACCACGCTTGATTGCCCGAGCGAGGTCTATTTCATCATTAGGACTGAGCAGTTCTACTCGTCCGATTTCTTGCAAATATTTATCTAAAGACTGGCTTTCCCGATTAGTATATTGCTTTGTAATTCTCATGCCAAACCGTTCGTAAGAGTGATACAATCTTCCCGTTTTTGTCGGAATTTCTTTATTAAAAGATGTTCAACGACGTAGCCACAACATTTCTATTGTGGAAAGTCATCCCGAATGCATCAGGAAAATATTTGCACAAAGATATTTACTTTTGTGCAATGGTCATAATTCAATTTTTATTTTCCGCTGTTAGCCCAGTCAATCACCATCGAGAATCTCATTGTGTTGGCAAGAGGATGATTATCTTCAATTGTGTTGATAAAGCTGAAATCAAGATTAAAAATATCGTAGCGAATACCTGCACCGAATGTCATAAAATTACGGTTACCGGCTGTTGCAGGTTCTGTAAAATAACCAACACGGAGTGCTACAATTTTTTCATACCAATATTCAGCTCCCATTGATACATCAACCCCGCCTTTTTGCCATGAAGTAATGAACGAAAGAGGAATAGGGTCGGATACATCTTTATCACGGCGTACAAGCAATTTCGACATATCAATCGAGAATGTAAGATCGTTGAACTCATCCCGTACAAGATTCAAAGCCGTACCTAAACGAAGGGTTGTAGGGAGTGGGTCTGATTCCTGATAGTAGGTTACTTTAGGTCCTGCATTTTGCAAATTAACACCAAGAGCAAACTTTTCATTCAAATCAACATCAAACAATTCCAGTTTAGTCGGCTTCCATAGTACTCCAAGGTCAAAACTACCGCTCACACCTTTGCCTGCGCTACCGCTGCTGACATTAATAGGAGCAAGGTTTGATTGTATGTACCGGAGTTGAATCCCTGCACCAATATCATCTGCTATCATAGTACCGTAAGAAACACCTAATGAAAATTCGTTGGAACGGAATTTTGCTCCTAGACCGCCATTTTCGAATGTGCGCTGAAATTCACCAAGATTCATCAAAATAAAATTCACACCGATCATACCGTCGAGAGATTCTACATGCTGGGCATAACCGCCGTAGCTATAGAACAAATCTGCATTGAACTGTGGTAACCAACGTGAAAAATTCAGTGAAACTTGACGTGAACTTTGAAAGCCCAACCCGCCCGGATTCCAAAACATTGCATTTACGTTGTCCGCTATCGCTGTTCCAACCTCACCCATCCCTCCGGCACGAGCATCTGCCGAAATCAATAGAAAAGGAACTGCCGATGTTCCTTGCGCTGATGCGTCAAAAACCGAAAGACACAATGCAGCAGCTATCAATAGCGGCGTTGCTAAAAAATTACGTTTCATAATCGTACGTCCTTTTGAAAATAATAATGATTATTGTACTATTGAAATTTTTCCGAATAACTGTTCGGAATCTCCGAGCATTGTTTGCACATCCACTGTAAACACATAACTACCCTGGCTAACTTTTGCTCCTTGGTCGTCGAAACCGTCCCAAGGGATAGAAGCAGTATGCAGACCTTCTATTGTTTCAGAAATTGATTTTACCATACGTCCGTCAACGGTAAAAATATGTATTGCCACCGTAAAAGGCT
>CALMMI010000077.1 GCA_937868245.1 uncultured Ignavibacteria bacterium
ATATCAACTAAAGACATTTTAACAGGAATAGTAACAGACGGTTTTGAAGCATCGTTCGAGGTAATTGTAATTGCTGATGTATATACACCTTCGGTCATTGAAGCAGAATTAACATTGATCACAACACTAAATGATGCTCCCGGATCAACTATTATCTCACCTGATTCACTTGTGAGCCATTTATCAGTACTTGGTACTGAAACAGTAGCATCAAGCTCCATTGTACCGAGGTTACGTACAATTAGGGTTTTTGTGCCGGTATTTCCTGTTTTTAGTTTGTACTCCAAAGCTAATGGATTACAGCTGAAAATAGGAGCAGGTGCACCGTCAACAAACTTAAATGTATTTGTATTATCAGTTCCTTGAATGTAATACAATGCCGAACCGTCGCCTACCATGTTACCAACATAATATGTTGCTACGGGCATAGTAAACGAGGTACTCCACTTGTCTTTAGCTGCATCGTATTTATATGTGCTTGCCAATGCTCCATCTGCATCCTGACCGCCTGCAACAAACAAATTTCCACCCAATACACCGGAAGCCATTGCTGTTAATGGTTTTGGGAAATTGCTCATTTTTTTCCATGTAATATTCGTAGGACCAACAGTTCCTTTCATTACGGTAGCAAACAATGTGTTTGTTTGTCCGCCTAATATATAGATATCATTCCCAATTGCAGAAGCAGTTGGATATACGTTTGCAAATGTCGTATTATTCAGTGAAGTCCATGTATCTGTAGTTACATCGTACGCTTGTGTAGTGTTTGTGTAAGCATTTGCACTTGTAATACCATTCATAACATAAATCTTATTTCCAACAACAGCACCTGCCATACCATACGTTTGGATAGGCATTGTTTTCTTTTTTGTATATGTGTTTGCAACCGGATCATATTCAAGCACCTCAGGGGTAGTAACCCGTGTGTTATTTGCAATATAAAAACCGCCGACAATATAAATCTTACCATTTACAGCAGCAGCATACATACTAACGCGTGGAAGCGGCATAGATGCTAATGCTTTCCATTGTGCTCCGGGGGTACTTGGGTCTAATGACCAAGCATTACTTATTGCCTGATTTAAGCCTGGTGCACCACCAAACATATATATCTTTCCGTCTAAAAACACTTGTGTTGACAGTGCATTATACGTTACAGTAGGGGATGTGGCATCAAGTTTCGACCACTGCGAAAAGGCATTGCTGAACGCAAACAAAGAAATGGCAAATACTAACGCCATCTCTTTGATAAAAGAGTATCTTTTGAACATAACAGCTCCAAAAATAAAAAGTTGAAATACTTCAATTGTGAATATATCTAATTGCTTTTTAACATATTAGATACATACTATACTCAAAAATAGAATAATTATTTATATTGGCAAATAGATTTGAAGTTTTTTCAAAAAAACCTTGATTCATAGTACGTGCAAATCCTCGTAAACAGGTATATTTGTGTTTTCCGGGAATACATTTTTCATTTAAAGTTCTAAAACCTTATGCTCTACGGACTACATGATGCATCCATTATTCGCCTTATTCAGATTGCTCTTCACGAAGATATCGGGGATGGAGATATTACCACCGAAAGTATTTTCCACGAAGATTCACTTGCAGGTGCATCCGTAATTGCTAAACAGCCGGGTATTATTTGCGGGCTACGCATAGCCGAACTTGTGTTTCAAGACCTGTCGCCTGATATAAATTGGTTCGCATTGGTTGAAGAAGGTGCTGAAGTTGCAGCAGGAACGGTAATAGCACGGGTTGAAGGCTCGAGCCTTGCCCTGCTATCAGGAGAAAGGACTGCGCTAAATTTTCTTCAAAGAATGAGCGGTGTGGCAACTAATGCACGTAAGTTTGTAAAGGCTATTGAAGGAACAGGAGCAATTATTCTCGATACCCGTAAAACAATCCCAGGTTGGAGACTTTTGGATAAATACGCGGCTAAAACAGGCGGAGCGCAGAATCACCGTATCGGACTCTTCGATATGGTCATGATAAAAGACAATCATATTGCTGCTGCAGGAGGAATCCATGCCGCCATCAAAAAATGCCATGAAGAGCTTCATAACGACCGTATTAAAATCGAAGTGGAAACACAAAACTTTAGAGATGTATGGGAAGTTGTAGAATGCGGCGGAATTCACCGGATTATGTTTGATAATTTTACTCCCGAACTCATGAAAAAAGCGGTCGAATTTGTGGATAAAAGATACGAAACAGAAGCCTCGGGTGGTATCACACTCAGTAATGTCCGTGATTATGCAGAAACAGGTGTGGATTTTATCTCAATAGGAGCAATCACCCATTCTGCTCCGGCACTTGATATTTCAATGGATATTGTTGTTACCAAACCAATGTCGTGGGAGTCTGCTTCCAAGGGGTAATAATCCCTTCTAGAAAAGAACTTACACTGATATTTTTAACGATATTTTACCAGAAATTACCCCATGCTTGCAACTAAACTGCACGCTATTGTTTTTTAGTACCTTATTGATAGATATTCCACGTAAATTTCTTAACTAACCCCTATAAGAAATTAAAAGAATCACCATCCTCTATTATCTACAAAAAATATATTTGCTTATATTTACAATTAATTGTAAGTTGCTTTATTAAATCCATTTCACGCATTTTCACTTTCCATCGGAGACCTGATTATGAAACGTTTCTCTACATTTGTTTCGGTTTTTCTGTTTTCCCTGTCATTTGCTATGGCACAAAAACAGCCTACAATTACCTCGGCGCAAGACTTGGCAGGGCTTCTGAAAGCTCCAACAAATGCCGGTACTAATTTTTACTTCTCATTTCCCCCCTGTTATGAGGAAGAATCAAACGGATTTGCAAACAATTGCAGGGTATTCGTAGCGTCGAATAAAGAGCAAGTAGTTACTATTGAAGTAACCGGAAAAAACTGGACTTCTTCGAAAACTGTGAAGGCAAACGATGTAGCTGAATTTATTATCCCAACATCTGTTGCCCAGCCGTTTCTAAAACCCGGACGTGATGCTGCACCTGCAGAAAAAGTTTACATAGAGTCCGCAGTTCATGTGTTTTCGGAATCACCTATTATTGTGTACGGAGTTACCCGGTACAACTATACGAGCGACGGTTTTTTGGTACTACCTGAAAACGCTCTCGGTACAGAATATGTAGTTGCAGCATACCCTCAATATACAGCCGTGGGGTCGGGCTATCAATTGGTAAGTGAAACGACGATTTCTGCAGCATACGACCAAACTGAGGTTACATTCCTAATGGGCGGGAATTTATCATCTAAAACCTCAGGTGGATTAAAACCCGGTAAAGATACCACGTTTACTCTCAACAGAGGAGACGTACTTTGTTTTGCAAGTAATGGTGACCTCCAGGATATTTCGGGTAGTATCATTACTTCAACAAAACCTGTTGGTGTTGTATCCGGCAACCAGTGCGCAAATGTCCCTGCCGGAGTGTATGCCTGCGATTTCATCGCCGAAATGGAAATTCCAACCTACACTTGGGGTAAAGAATATTTTGTTACACCGTTTTACGGCAGAAAGAAAAACCCGGTTATCCGCATTTTTGCCAAAGAAAAAAACACTAAAGTTTATAAAGACGGGGAGCCGTGGTTAAATATATCAAAAAGCTCGAACGGACTTGATTATAGCTATGTAGAACGCAGATCATTCGACGGAGACCCGAAAAGTGTAGTTATTTCTGCCGACAAGCCGATTTATGTTGTAGAGTATAATCCAGGGCAGTCTGACGATAACGTTTCGAGTGATCCGTTCCAACTTGTTCTTACACCTTTCGAGCAGTTTCAAAAAGAAGTTGTTTTTTGTACACCCGGTGCAGTAACAAGTACCAACAACTTCAAACATCACTATATAAATTTAGTATATAAGCTGGCTGCAAATGGCTCAATCCCGGATGATATGGAGTTTGCTTCCGTAAAGAATGGTCAATTCGTGTGGGAAAAAGTCAGTAGCGTTTTTGGTGTTACTCCGGGTCAGGTGTTTGGAGTTCCCGTTGATGGAGCAACCTATGCATGTAAACAACTTGTATTGCCGGGCGAAGGTGTATATCGCCTACGGTCAGACTCGAAGTTTGCAGCATACGGGTATGGATTCGGCAACTATGATTCTTACGGCTTCCCGGTTGGTGCTGCTTTGGATGACATCGGTACCGACGACACAGAAAAGCCACATACTTCAGTATGGGTGCAAAACTGTGACGGCTCAATAAACAATGCGACGGTTATGGATTACCCTGCAGATGCTGCAAAACGTTCAAATTTAGGGCTTATTTCGATGGGTTCGGAAGCTACTTTCAATTATAAATTTACCTATGGAAAAGCAACTCCATATATTGCCGGGCAGTCTCAGTCAACTGACTGGTCGTTAAATGTGATTGACAAATCAAAAGATGCCCATGCAATTCTTCATTTTGCCGACAGACGTGGTAATGACACAACAATAACAGTTGATTACATCGCAATCCCGGTTCCATCCCTTTCAATCAAAGATGGAGGGGATTTTGGATTTGTAACTGCCAAGCAAGACAGTGTAAAGACAGTTACAATCACTAATAGAAACAACAAGCCGCTAACAATTGAACGGCTCGAACTTGAGAAAGGCGACCAAGGGTTTGTTTTAGAAAAAGTACCCCTGCCTTTTACACTTGCTCCCGGCGAGTCGAGAGACATTAATATTACGTTTTCTAATACTGCAAATGCAACGTACAACGACCGTATAGGGTTAGGCAATGCTTGCAGCTTTAGCTTCACAGCAGAACTTAAAGCCGAGGTTGTAGCTACAAAGCCAAATCTAACTGCACGGGGCTTTACCTACCCTACTAAAAATGCTAACACCCGTACCGAATGCAAAACAATCGCTTTGACGAACATCGGAAAATCCGATATTATTGTAATTGGAGATAATCATTCAACATCACTTGCAGGCACTCCTTTCGAGGCAGTAGATTGGAACTTACAATATCCACTAACACTTAAACCCGGAGAAACAATCAACCTTCAAGTGGATTTTGTACCAAAAGCAAAAGGCATATACCAAGCTTCGGTTTCCTTTACAACAAATGACAACGAACCTGTAATAACAATTGAACTAAAAGGTACAGCCGTAGAAGCTGCTTTACTCAGCACTACAAATAGTATAATGAAAAGTTATGTTGACAAAAAAATGACAGGCTCAATCTCTTTAACTAATATTTCTACGTCTGATGTTATCTTAATAAGTGATAATCATGAAAAGGCACTTGCAGGCACTCCTTTTGAAGCAGTCGGATGGAACATCCCATATCCGTTTACAATACCCGTAGGAGCAAAGTATCAGTTACAGGTTGATTTTCTTCCCCATAAAACCGGTAATGACACTGCTGTAATTATTTTTTACGACAATAATAATACCCCGTACGAAGCACAAGTGATTGGGATTGCCGAGCAAACGACAGGTGTAAACGAAGATATTAGAAGAATCGGTAATGATGCAAACAGTTTCAACCTTACCGTAAACCCTAATCCAATCAGAGCAAACGGAGGTACGGTGGACTTTACGATTCCTGCACAAGGATTTACGGAACTGACACTTATCGATGCAAGCGGAGCAAAAGCAATCACACTTGCCAAATCAATGTTCGATTCGGGAAGCTATCAAGTGAGAATCCCCGTTGATCAACTCAGTTCAGGTTCATATATTCTCCGTATGGTTTCGGGAAAACACACACAGGAAAAAACCGTAGTAATTGTAAAGTAGAATCAACGGTATCTACATACTAAAGAACGCCTTGCAGAGTAATTGCGCAAGGCGTTCTTTGTTTATTTCAGTCAAGGCAGGTGCTACACCTGCCTTTTATTGTATGCCTAATTGTAGCGCACAAGCACGATAATCACAACAAACTTATGTGTATAATTTCATATAAAGGTATCTTTGTTGAAGGCAGGTGTAGCACCTGCCTTGACCCAATAGCTCTTGATTGTACATTATTATTAGACTCAATATAACAAAGAACGCCTTGCAGAGTAATTGCGCAAGGCGTTCTTTGTTTATTACTTACATTTTCTCTGAATGTGGGGATATCCTTAATTCTGTACATTTAGCACACGGGATACATACTCATTCGGTGTTTGAAGAATCAAAAGGTACGTCCCGATATTGAATTTGGATATATCAATTTCCATGCTATGCTCACCTTTGGTCAGGTAGGTATTAAGAGGAATTGAAACCGTTTGTCCGAGTATATTCATTACTGAAATTTTTGTAAGCCCATTCTCACTTTTTGTAAAATTAACAGTTGCTGTTCCATCCGCAGGTATGGGGTTGATAAATGTAATGTCTGTACTGCTCCCATTTGGGCTATACAACCGTACTCCCCCGTCTTTACAGATGCCCAACACACAAAATGTACCCACGGTGTCTGTAAGGTATATTCTTCCCCCAAGTGATGTATAGTCGGTAATTCTGATATACGTTGCCGTATCATTCCCGAGAGCCACACCAAATTTCATATTTCGTAAGATGCCATTCACGGCAGTTGAGATAGGAGTACGGATACGTATAATCCGCTGTCCGTTTTCAACACGGTTCTCAAGTAAGTCGTTATCAAGCGGCAGAAGAATTGTAGAGTTAAAGCGAAGGGTCATTTCAATATCAGTAGCACGGGTTCCGGTAACACTGGAAGCAGCAAGCATCCTAATCGGAATATCAACTATTTCACCCGGGTATGCACACATGTCATCTACGGAAAGTATTCCACTGCCGAGAGTAACATCAATCGGCAATGATGTGGAGATGCAGCCGTTCATATCAACAACCGAAAGTGAATAACTCCCGCTTTGTTTGGCGATAAGATTCTTCCCGCTTTGCGAAGGAATCAAAACACCGTTCAAATACCACTGATACTGTTTTACCTGATTCACAACTGCAGAAACAATTGTGTCGCTTGCTACCGTAAGAACAGGAGCTTGTGACAATGGAAAGACAGTAACAAGTACGCTGTCGATTGACGTACACCCACCTAAATTTTCAACAGTGAGATAATACATCGTTGTTTGACGTGGAAAGGCAAGCGGGTTCGCAATTGAGGCGGAACTCAATCCTACCGACGGAGTCCATGAATAATTAACTCCACCTGTTCCTGCCAGCTGGGTTGTATCACCGTAACACAGTGATGCATTGATACCTGCATCGGCAGCCGGCAACGGACTTGTACGAATTGTTACCGATGAATTTGCCATGCAACCGTTTGCATCAATTACAGTTACTGTGTATATAGCTGTTGCTTTCGGAGAAAAAACCGGAGACTGGGCTTTTACATCGGAAACACCTGTTGAAGGTGACCAAATATAAGTGTAGGGTGCCGCACCTGAATTACCTGTTGCAGACACTACAATACTTCCTCCATCACAAATTGTTGTATCCGATGTGCTTACTGAAACACTTGGCATTGGGTAAATACTAACATTCACACTGTCTTCAGCCATGCAGCCGTAACTGTCTATCACGATAATACGATAAGATGTT
>CALMMI010000078.1 GCA_937868245.1 uncultured Ignavibacteria bacterium
AATTTTTGCAACAAATGCATCTGTTTCTGCATTATAAGTACGATCATATTCTCCACCGAAATGAGGTAAATCATTAGAAGAAGTATAACCACAAAACTCGATGTTATTATTAATGTCAAGTGCACATGCCGTAGCTATATCTACATACCGCCCTCCAAACAACGTGCAAAAAATCATTTCGCTTAAATCAGGAGTGAATTTTGCAACAAAAACGTCCCACCATCCTTTAAAATCTATACTGTAACTACCAACAGTAGCAGGAAAGTTAGTACCGGCTGTTCGACCGAAAATTATAACATTATTATCCCTATCTACAAGTATTTCATCCCCCTGTTCAATACTGCTACTTCCTAAAAATGTACAATATAAAACTGGGTCAATTATTATTTGTTTAGTTTTATCATATTTTGCAACTTTGAATCCAATCCTGTTGTTTGATTTCATTTCAAATGAACATTCCACTTTTTGCTTTTCATTCCCGTTCATTTGGTAGGCGTATAATTTTTGTTGAACAACATCTCCTACTGAAGTTTTAAGAACAAGTTCACCATTGGAATTGATACTTACACCTCTTGCACCGTTGATATTTAACACAATGTCTTTTGTATTACCCGCAGGTGATACTATAAAATCATAACGCATAGATCCATTTTCAAAGTATAATCGTTGATCTATACCCTTATACACATCCTTACGCACAATTTCATTAAAAACGGGTATATATGATGCCCATTTGGAACTATCATTGCCAAGTATGTAATTATAGTAGGTTTTTTGTTTACAGGTAGGTTCATCATTCGGAATTTTGCTTCCTTCACAGATCATATCTACAACATTACCATGAACTATTCCTTCAGGAGGAGTCGATTTTGGGGATAATACAGTATTGGTTTTTTCTTTTTGTGTAAATTTGGTTGTATGAAAGTCATAACGAATTCCATTCTTTGTAATCCATACATCCATACCTTTAATCCTTGCCAAATAAATCACATCCGTATTCCATTGCCCTTTATTTTGGATGAAAACCGGTTGTGATTGTTTTGTGGTATTAAGTTCAATTGCAAATGAAATAGATGTTTGGTAAAGGATGAAACCAAGTAGTAAAAATATAAATTTCATAAACTTTATGGAATTGAAGTGATACAGATGTCGAATCCAAATATTTATTGATGAACGGATACTACAATATATGATGAGAATTCATGGCAATTTACAAATTTTCAGACATTTTCTATTCTATGAAAAAGAATTATTGTTATAACTTTAATTTAAGGTAAATATTGAATTAAAGTGGCAATAGTACTTTTCATTTGAGCACTGATACTACTTGGTAACTATCCAGAAAAAACATTATATAATGGTTTGTATTTTAAATATTTTACCCCCCCCCAACTCCTACATCAATTCAGAAAACGAATGGAAATAACAAGGGCTTTCTACTGTGATGAAGACAGTAGAAAGCCCTTGTTCCTAACATTATTAAATATTTTAACTTACGGCAAATGCAGTATGGAGAAAAGCGATTCTTTCTTTTTCATGAACTTTTCCATAACCTGATGCAGGACTTGCACTTTCATTACGACCGGCATACCACAACCGTTGATTGCCTAACAACAGAGGAGCAATACGAGGAGCTATGAAAAACCAGCTTCCCATATTTTTAGGTTCTTCTTGAGCCCAGACGACAGTTTGTGCTTTTGGATAACGTTGTAAAATCTCTGCCGCCCTTTTCTCGTGGAAAGGATAGAGCTGCTCAACACGGATAATTGCAACATCATTTGCTTCAATTTTTGTACGTTCTGCTACTAAATCGTAATAGACCTTACCGGAACAGAAAATCACCCTGCGAATATTATCCGGATTTGTGAGTGTTTCGTCATCTATGATTTCTTCGAATTGTTTATCGGTAAAATCACTAAGTGTTGAAATTGGTTGACGCAATATTCCCTTAGGCGACATAACAATCATTGGCTTGCGGTACGGGGCATACACCTGGCGGCGCAAAGCGTGGAAGTATTGAGCTGGAGTTGTGAAATTACATACAAACATATTATCTTCAGCACAGAGTTGCAAGAATCTCTCCAAACGAGCACTGGAATGCTCCGGTCCCTGTCCTTCATACCCATGTGGAAGAAGTAAGGTTAGGTTGGAAACCTGTTCCCATTTCTCTTCCGCACTCGAAATAAACTGGTCGATAATTACTTGTGCACCGTTTGTAAAATCACCGAATTGAGCTTCCCAAAGAGTTAAACCGTCTGTAGAAACAGAACTGTACCCATACTCAAACCCAAGAACAGCAAACTCCGATAACGGACTGTTATAAATCCAAAGAGGAGCTTGGTTCTCGGATAGATGATTCAATAGTACTAATTGTTCTTCTGTATTAAAATCATGAAGAATAGCATGGCGGTGGCTGAATGTACCTCTGCCGCAATCCTGCCCTGTAAGCCTAATTGTCTTTTTATCCAAGAGCATCGAGCCAAAAGCAAGTGCTTCTCCCATAGCCCAATCAATTGAATGATTAGCTGCATCCAACATTTTTCCTCTTTTTGCAAGGAGATCAACAATCTTGGGGTTTGGAGTAAAGCTTTGTGGTACTGCTGAAATCTTTTGGACAATAGCATGAAGTACCTCCGAAGAAACTGAAGTATTGATTGTTGAGAAAATGTCTATTCCGTCGTTAATATATTTATTGGTCGTAAACGTTGCTTCCACTGTTCTATCGGCAAAAGCTTCATTTAATTCTTGGCGGAAATCCACGCTTAATCTGTCGAGTTCTTCATTCGATAGTGTTTTTTCTTCAAAAAGCTGTTGGCGGTATAATTGCCGAACAGGTGTTTGTTGCTTGATTTTTTTATAAAGCAGAGGTTGAGTATATCCAGGTTCGTCTGCCTCGTTGTGTCCCCATTTGCGATAGCAAATAATATCAACGATAACATCCTCGTTAAACTCTTGTCGGTACTCAAAAGCAAACAAAGCAGAAGTACGTACAGCTTCCGGATCATCTCCGTTTACGTGCAGAATCGGTACTTGGAGCATTTTTGCAATATCCGACGCGTAGGTTGTAGAACGTGCATCATCAGGCGAGGTAGTAAATCCAATCTGATTATTGATAATAATATGAATTGTTCCCCCGGTAGAATATCCTTTTAATTTTGAAAGGTTAAGAGTTTCCGGTACAACCCCTTGTCCTGCAAAAGCTGCATCTCCGTGTATTAAAACCGGTAAGGATAGTGTACTGTTTTCATCACCTATTTCATCATCCATAGCACGTGCCATACCTTCAACAACAGGGTTAACCGCTTCCAAATGACTTGGATTTGGAGCAAGCTGCACATTGATTTTTTCATTAAGGCGCGAAATAAACTCACCCTTAGCACCAAGGTGATACTTTACATCACCTGAGCCTTGATACGAACCCATTTTGAAGTTACCTTCAAACTCATCAAAAATCTGTTCGTATGGTTTTTCAAGGATATTAGCGAGCACATTTAACCTACCTCTGTGCGCCATACCTATAAGCACTGCATGAAGTTTATTCGTAGCTGCCAATTCCAATGTTTTGTCAAGGAAAGTGATGGTTGTTTCTGCACCTTCCAAAGAAAATCGTTTTGCGCCAATGTACTTTGTTTGAAGGTATTGTTCAAACGCTTCAGCTTCCAATAGTTTTAGATATGTATGTACTTTTTCCTCTTTACCGAGCTTTGTAGAGAAATGCGAGGGTTCAATACGTTTTTGTATCCATTCTTTCTTTTCAGGAGCTTGTATATACATGTACTCCATTGCTATTTTACCGCAATAGGTATCACGCAGTATATCAATAATGTCACGGAGAGGTGCTCTGTTTAGCCCGCCTACTCCACCTGTGTCAAATTCGCGATCAAGATCCCAAATTGTAAAGCCGTAATGTGCAGGGTCTAGTTCGGGATAATAATACGATTGAAGACCAAGGGGATTGATATTGCTAAGCAAATGTCCGCGAACTCTATACGAATGAATAAGCTGGGCTACGCAGGCTTCTTTATCCAATTTTTCAAGTTCATCCTGAGAGCCGAAAGGGTTCAGACGTTTGTCGTTACTCCATCTCATCGGCTCATACGGAATATGAAGCGTTGCGAAAATCTGATCGTAGAAACGTTCTTCTCCAATAAGAAGTTTATGAAGATACGCTAAAAATTCACCGGATTCCGCCCCCTGAATTACCCTGTGGTCATACGTGCTTGTAATGGTAATAATCTTACTGATGGCAAGCGTTGAAAGAACTTCCGGCATTACTGCCTGAAATTCTACAGGATACTCGATAGCACCGGTAGCAATAATTAAGCCCTGCCCTTCCATTAATCGTGGGATAGATGCAACAGTACCGATAGTCCCTGGGTTGGTAAGGGAAATTGATGCCCCCATCAGCTCGTCGATACCAAGTTTATTTGCACGTGCTTTTACGATGAGGTCATCATATGCTTTGCAAAATTCTGAAAAATTTAATGTTTGCGAATTTTTAATACTCGGCACTACCAAAGGTCTCGAGCCGTCTTTGCGAGTTGTGTCAACAGCCAAACCAATATTTACAGATCCTTTTTTTATTCTTGCAGGCTGGCCGTTTACCATTGCAAAAGCATCATTCATTCGAGGGTACTTTACAAGTGCTTTTACAATTCCCCATGCAAGGATATGGGTAAAGCTAACCTTAGGTCTGCGTAGATTTGCAAGGTGAATGTTAATTAACCTTCTGTTTTCCTCCAGAACTTTCACAGGAATTGAACGTACTGATGTAGCTGTAGGAACATTTAAGCTAAGAATCATATTCTCGGCAATTTTAGCTACTATACCGGACATTTGTTCTATCTGGTCGTTAGCACCAAGAGTAATAGTAGGCTTTGCTGCTACAGGAGTATGGTTTGCAATTGGAGTTTCCGGGATAACAGTAGGCTTTTGAGGTACAATTTGGGGAGTAGTTTGCGAATTAGCACTTGAACTACCATTTTGAGAACTTGACATCTGTACGCCGTTTGTTATAGTTCCGTTAAGGGCACTGCGAACATCATTTTCAGATGAAGAATAATTTTGGAAATAGGTCTTCCAGTTGGCATCTACAGAATCAGGATCTCGAAGAAAATCAGCATACATCTCATCAATGTAGGCGGAATTAAGAGTTAACATAAAACATTAAAAGTGTTGTTTGACAAATTATAAGTACAAAATTACGAGAAATCTTGTGTTCAGACCCATTCGAACAGTAGAATTTATAGAAATATTATGCTTTCATGTTAGGAATTGGTAATAAAACCACAAAAAACGTGCCTTCATTTGGTACGCTTGTAACTGATATTTTACCATTATGAAGTTCTATAAATTCCTTAACAATGGAAAGTCCTAGTCCGGTTCCGGGTATTTCAGAAGTATTTGATGCCCGGTAGAATTGCGTAAACAGTTTATCAATTTCGTCTTTCGGGATACCGATTCCATAATCACGAACAGACAGTTTAACATATTCAGAGTCATCTGCAACATCAAGAGATACAATTACTTCCCCACCCCTTTGTGAGAATTTAATAGCATTCGAAATAAGATTTTTCACTATATGATGTAAAAGTTTCGGATCCCCTTCGATGATAGGTATGGAATCTCCGATATGTACATTCAAAGATATTGATTCGGATGAAGCAATTCTTTCGGTATCTTCAATTACCCGATTGAGAATTTCTATAAGTTGAACACTTGTTACCGTAAATATGTCTCGCATGGATTCTACGGAACTGTGCATTAAAAAATCGTTCATCAAATCAGTAAGTTCTGATACCCTTTCTTTGATTTTATGAAATTCTTCAATTTTCTGTTCAGTTGTAAGACGATCCTGATACGATTCAAGTATGTCGGCAGAAATTGATATGCCGGTGAGAGGAGTTCTGAATTCATGGGATATAGTGTTCACGAACCGTGATTTCAGTTGCCGCAGGTCTCTTTCTTTCAATAGAGCTTTTTGCAAGTTATCAACCATCCTGTTAAATGCAGTAGCAAGCTGCCCGATTTCATCTTTAGTTTGAATATTGACCCGCTCGGATAAATCGCCGGAAGCAATTCGTTCCGAAGTTTTCACCATTGTGCGCAAAGATATTGTAATAAAAGAACTCAGGAAGTAAATAACTATAAAACCAACCCAGAATACCAACAAAAGAACAACTGTAATGGTTTGTTTTGCCGATGCGATTTCGGAGCGAATAGGCTGTATTGATATCCCGAGTAATAGAGTACCATATTGAGCACCGTCGTAAATAATGGGTGATGATATATAGTATAGCTTTCCGTCAACTGATACCCCATCAGCATTATTATGATTTTTGGGGAAATCTGATTGCAGATCTTTAGCAAGACCTTCTGTGTTTATTATATTACCATCGTTGTCGCGTACAATTACAATTTCAACTGCAGGGGATTTTTGAATCATTACTATTTCATCTTCTACTGCTCTTTTATCTGAAAAAAACAAAGCCGGGCTAATACTGTTTGCTGCCATTTCCACAACTGTTTTTGACTGGGTTGCAATCGCCACGATTGCTTCATCTTCCAGTTTAGAAGGTAGATAGAAATACAAGCCTGCTGAAATACCGGCAATAAAGAAAGTAAACGTAAGTATAAATTTAGTATGGAGCGTTTTGAATTTCACTGTAGTTTAGTTGAGTTTGGCTATTCAATGATTCTGATAAACTTAAGTTTAAGTAGCTGAGCCGAAAAATCAGCTCCTTCTTCCATATACGACTTTCTATTTAGTATAATCTGTGGTTTACCTGCACTTGCTCCTATTGCAACTGCCACATCATTATTTTCACAATACGCAGGAACACCGGTTAATGTTAATATTTTTCTGGGAAAAAGTAGTTTGTGTATTGTAGAAACGTCATAAGCACGCAATGGAGCAATATAGGCAAAAGTGATTCCATACTGGTTAATTGCAGTTTCCAAATCGATATTAACAAGGTCAATTAATTGAATCTGAACGGTCTTACCCGATACTTTCACTTCATTTTCTTGAAAATACTGCTCAATATCATTAACTACATTTAATGAGGCACGGAATTTACTTTGATAGATAATACCGATAATAAGCGTACCTGAATTTGTAGTTTTGGTACGGTTGAACGAAAGGACTTTTTGAAATATTTCCAATTGTGTAGAAATAGGTGAAGCAATTTCTTGAGAAGTACTACAATACAGTAAACATATTACCATTAGTGGAAATAGCAATAAGTACTGTAGTAATCTATGAAAATTTCGTACTGTCATTCGATTAGAATAGCCATGATGCTTTGATGGATAAACTGCGTTTGTCTTGAGTTATACTGTGTTGAAGGTGTTCTGAGCCTCCGGGATATGCATATACAGTATTAAACAAATTGCGGATTTGCGCACCGAGCTTTAGGTGTCCGAATAAAGGAACAGAGCTAAGTGTTACGTTTGAAAGAAGAAACGGATCGGTTTCAGTATCATACTCTGTTTTTCGAGCTGTTTCATACAGGAAATCAA
>CALMMI010000079.1 GCA_937868245.1 uncultured Ignavibacteria bacterium
AAATGGCTTTCGTCCTTTTGGGTTACTCCAGTTTTAAAAAGGTCTGCTACATCTTTCTGAACTTCATACTTTTTGCCTGATGCAGAAGGAGAAAGATATGCTCTTACTTCTTCTGGACGGGTTCCGAACTCTCTATTCATTGTTTCAATAGCTTCACTTGAAATTCCGAGATGGGTTCCTCTCCATCCGGAATGAATTGCACCGATTGCTTTATTCCGTTCATCATACAACAGTATCCCGCAGCAATCTGCAAGTAATGTACAAAGAACAATACCCGGCACATTAGTTATCATTCCGTCCGATTCACTCGCTTCACCTTGCGAAAATATCCTTTTGACAACAGAACCATGTACCTGGCTTTGAAATTGGAGCGTATCTTCTTTTAGACCGATTCTTTCAGCCAAGAGCAAACGGTGATATTTAGATTCATTATCTGTAAGAATCTGTGCTTTTGAAAGTGATAAACCATGTGGCGGAAACAATCGTTGATTACGAAGTGTTACTCCTGTCATTACGTCAGCTCCCCAATCTACAGGACGCAGAATTTCTATTTGGCTTGCGATTATCTCTTTGCTTTCAATCATACTTTTTTACCTTTTTGTAACTCTAGCGCATTTCTTTTCAATCCTGCAAGTTTTGTTCGCTTAACAGGACTTTTCCTGAAACGGGTCGAAAATTCTTCCTGTGTAAATTCTTCAATTTGATTTAACTTCAAGGTAGTTTCTCCATTTCGTGCTTCAAAACGAGGCTCGGAAGTCTCAACACTAAAACGATTCCACGGGCAAACATTCTGGCATTCATCACATCCGAATACCCAACCATCCATATTTTGGCTAATTTCAAGTGGGAACTCCACATCGGGCTTGGTTTCAATAGTCCAGAAAGACAGGCATTTTGAACCGTCAACAACATATGGTTGCACAATGGCTTTAGTTGGACAAGCGTCCAAGCAGGCTGTGCATGTACCGCAGAAATCATCAATAGGGGAATCAGCTGTCAATATTGCAGTTGTGATGATGATTCCTATAAAAAACCAAGAGCCGTGTGTACGGGAAATTACGTTTGAATGCTTGCCTTGCCAGCCGATGCCTGCTCGGGTTGCCCATGCTTTTTCCAAGAGATGCCCGGTGTCTGTGTAAATTTTTGATTGACTGCCCGGATAGAGTCTTTCTATCTCATTGGCAAGCGTATGCAATTTCGGTGGGATTACTTCATGGTAATCATCACCCCAGGCATAGCGCGATACTTTCCCGACAGTATCGGGCAGATGGCTGTTTTTGGTATAATAATTCTGGGCTACAACAATTACTGACTGAGCTCCGGGCAGAATTATCCCAACATCTTCACGCCTATCCAGATTTCGTTCCAAATATCCCATTGTCCCATGAAATCCTAATTCCAGCCATGCGCTATACCGCTCCATTTCTTCGGAAAGAATATCAGCTTTAGCAACACCTACACTGCTAAAGCCATGTTGCAATGCATATTCTTTCACGATATGGGTATTATCTTCAATAATTTTCATGGATTGGAATTTACCAAATTATAGTATCTTACTACAGATTCTCTTGCGAGCTTTTGCGACTTTTGCGTTAAAATTACTGAAAATTATGACAGCACTTGATAATAAACGTTTTTCATTCAAATTCTTTTTGGCGCTATATCTATTATGTTTTGTGGGCTATTCGCTCATTCCTGCAATTCGTACTCCTGTTTATATCCAAACTTTTCTTGCACTGTTCACAGTCCATTCCTTGATAGGTTTTTGGATGTTATACAGATATTCCAAGCAGATAAACAACAGTTCAATCATACTTTGGTCAATATTCATTGTTTCCCGTTTAGCTGTGTTTCCGATGATGCCGTGGCTTTCCGACGATGTTTTTGGATATTTGTGGCATGGCACACTTACCTTAAACGGGTGGAACTGTTATGTATATCCGGCAAACTCCCCTGAGGTGGTATATCTCCGTAATGATTTGTACGATTTACTCGCCTATAAAACTCATCCTGCGATTTATCCGCCTCTAGCTGAGATATTCATAACTCTTGGGGTGTGGCTCGGACATTTGTTTTCTCAAAGCTGGCAGTCTGCTTTGTTCGGATGGAAGGCTGTGCTTCTATGTGCTGAAACATTTGGCTTTTGGTTTCTTCTCCGCTCGCGTAAGTTCTCAACATTTTTCTCCCCTGGTTTATATATTTTACTCCCGCTCACTGCTATCGAAATAATTGGACAGGGACATAATGACGGATTAGTTATAGCCCCTCTTGGGGCACTAATTTTTGCACTGGCAATAATGAAAAACAACCCTGAATCCAAATATTCTGAATGGCTTAAGGGATTCTTGCTTGGTGCGATGACGATGATTAAATTGATACCCGTAGTGATGATTTTACCGTTTCTGAATAACCGTATTCATAATTCCAAAAAGTTAATCATTATTATTTCAACGGGAACTACTATTGTACTTTTCGGTTTGATTTTCTTTTATGATTACCGCGCTGTTGATAATTTTACAGGTATTTTGAAATTTTACAATCAGACTCAATTTAATAGTCCGTTACTCCATTTGGTAAGGAGAGTTTTGGATGTATTGCATGTGCCAAATTGGTGGTTGGTTGCTCCTAATAGTATCTCTCTTTTACGGTTTGGAGCATTGGTGGCTTTATGTTTCAGGTTCTTTCCTGTTAAACCTGATCAGTTGATATTTAATATACTTGCAATTTATACTTCAACTACTCTCATTTCACCCAAAGTCCATACATGGTATTTTGTTCCTCTATTGTTCTTGAATTGCGTAGTAGGGTGGAAGTGGTTAGCATTTGGAGCTTCGGCAATGATGCTTACGTATTCGATGTATGCAGTTTTGCCTGCTGTTGAACCTCTGTTTTTAGAATCCGTACTATGGTTATTGATGATAATTGTAGCAACGTGGGAATTCACCAAAGATTACTCTTTCCGTTCAAAAACATAAAATGCACCTATTTCTTTAACTTTAGTAAAGTTAGTATTGAGATAGTTGAACATTACAGAATCTTGATGTACACATTCCCAGCTTGATTTTGTGTGCCCGTAGAGAGCGGGGTGAATGTCGTTTGTTTGTACTACAATCCATTTAGAGAGAAACACTTCTTGTAGCATTTCTTGGTAAGCACCTTTTGGTGTGGTCGTTGCGTAATAGTACATTGGCATAGAGAATTTGGATAAAGGATGTTCGTCCAATTGTCTATAAATATAACTTGCAGCGGTTGCAATTACAAAGGTTTTACCTTTTTGAGGATTAGATTTTATAAAACTTGCAATGTTTCGTGCATCAACCATTACAAGTGCCGGATCATCAGGTTTTTGGAATGATAACCAATAGGATTCCTTTGATGTACAATATAGATACGCAATACGTAAATTCTTAAAACACCTTGGTATCGGACTCATTAAAAGCGCAAAGAATCCAATAACAACAACAATTAATCGCCATGAAAATGAAAGTGAATTCCATCTCTTGTATAGAAATCTCAAAATACCGGCAATCCCTATAGAAGCAAGTATT
>CALMMI010000080.1 GCA_937868245.1 uncultured Ignavibacteria bacterium
TATAGTTACTGACACAATAAATGCAGAAATCTATAATCAGATTGAAAAAAGACTTCGTAAAGATCATCCAAATTATATAGCATACCCTAGTGGGCGGCATTATAGAGAAACTGCATGGGGTTTTGGGAGGAGTTATAGAAAAAAGGGACAGCGAGGGCTAAGTGAATATTTGAGAAGTTTGTTTTGGATTCATTTTACTGGTCATGAACCTAAGAAAATGCAATTGGACATACACGAAGGATATTTAAGTTACTTTGATGGCTCAAATATTCCCCAAGTTGAAGCAACTAACTTTAGAACATGGAAGGAAACCGGAAGATTCTTAATTATTAAAGATTACTTAAACGAAAACACAATTGATGAAATAATGGATATTATTGTTAAAATTCCTTTTTAAAAGACCAGATTTATCCACAATACTAAAGTAAGTTTATGAAAACCCATAATTTTTCTGCTGTTGTTCATCTTGAAGATGATATATATGTTGCTAACTGTCCGGAAATAGGAACTGTGAGCCAAGGTAAATCAATTGAAGAAGCCGTTGCTAATTTGAAAGAAGCTACAGAACTTTATATTGAAGAATTTCCAATTGGTGCAACTTCAGCAATCTTTCTGACTACGTTTGAGTTGGAATATGCCTAAACTTCCAAGAATCTCTGGTAAAGAAATAATTCGTGCATTAGAGAGATTGGGATTCTTTCGAGTGCGTCAAAAAGGGAGTCATGTTACTTTAATAAAGCAAACTGTAAATGGGAAAAGAGGTTGTACGGTTCCATTACATGAAACAGTTGCTGTTGGTACGTTAAGCAGTATTTTACGTCAAGCAGATGTTAATATTGAAGAATTTATTGAAAATCTATAAACTCTACATAACAATTTAAAAAGATTAGTGGTCTTTTTGAGAGCCAGTTTCTAAAAATCCAAACTATACTTAATCCCTACTGTAGCTGTAAATTGGGAATGTTTCGTGGTAAGGTCATCTAAAGGCGAGTAACTATATGCCGGGGTAAGAGTTGCCGATAATCCTGAATAAATGGGATAGGTAAGTACCACCGATGCCATTACCGAGCTAAGCGACAGCTTGTTTTTAGTAACAGTTTGTACGGTATTTGTCTTTGCTTTAAGGCGTTTGTTGCTTATTTCGTAAGAAACTACGGAAATACTTGCAAGCGGACTTATTGTAAGGTCATTATAATTAAAGAGCCACAGCCCGGATAGAGAAAGATAGGTTTGCTTATCAGCTCCGAAATAACGGTCAATTGATAAATCTATAATGAATTTGTTTATATAAAAATCAGCTGCCAGAGATATACTTCCTGTTTGAGCTGCCAGTGCATTTGCTGTATCCGAAGCATATTTATACCCGGTAAGTTCCACTTCCAAATCCATCCACGAAGCAGCCGAATAGGTATAGTTTATTCCGTAGGATAAATCCTGAAATTGAGCACCTCCGTTTACGAGGCGATGTGCAGAACTGAACGATAATCCCATTCCTATTACATGGGTAATATCCACCGAACTTCCGATAACTGGTTTACCGCCGCTTAATTCTACTCCACTTTTCTGATCTTTGGTCCTATAGTTTACACCTGCATCTGCGGTCCATTGGGTATCTTCAATATCTTCATTGTCAGAAGAATCTGCATCGTTCGTTATTGTGCTGTCCTCAGTTGATGACAAGGGGTATTGAAGCGAGTCTGCGCCTATAACAGCAGAATCCTTGATTGATAATACTGTGTTTATATCAGTCGAATCAGTTTCTATACTATCCCTGTTGTAGAATTTGGTAGTATCAACAGTCACAAATTGTTTGTTTACAGGAGTTGATGCAAAAGAAAAACCGGCATATCCATGTGAATGGCAGATAAGAAGTAAACCCATTATAAAAGTAAAGCGCCTCGATATTGAATCGAGACGCTTTGTTTTTCTATAAATGCGAGCGAGAATTGTGTTCATACGAATCGCAGTTACAAGTAATTATTTAGCTGCTTTAGCTGCACGGATAGCTTTTTTGCCTTCGTGAATTTGAGCTTTGCCTGCATGAACTGTTTTTTTGCCTTCTTTAATTTGAGCTTTGTCTGCTTGCAATTTTGGTTTTGCATCTTCTTTTGTAACTGTTCCTGCTTTAACTTCAGCTTTTACAGCCTTTGCATCTTTGTGTGCAGCCTTTACATCTGCAGCACCTTGTTTTACTTCTGCTTTACCTGCTTTGATTTGTTCTTTTGGAGTTTGAGCAAAAGAATTAACACTGATTGTTAGTGCGAATGCAACGACAGTTGCGAAAAATGCTGAACGCATGATATACCTCTATATATAAAAATTTGAAAATTTTTGGTGAAATACAACAAGTATCTCACCGTTTTTTACTTTGGAGAATTACATGTTCTCCGTTGTTATGTGGCTTGGAGGTATGCGTATAGATAAATGGTTTAACAAAATAGTTATATGAAAATATTCTCATTTAGTTAGTATGTCTTTATTCATCGTTTAGTGGAGATATTATTCATTTTTCTTATGATATAAACAAAAATCTATATTGAATCATAAAAACGCCGCAGAACATCCTCTGCCCTAAATTCAGTTGTTTGCCTGTTAATCCATTTATAACTTCCGGCTAAAATAGAATCATATTCATCATTGCTCAATTTGTCTATTTTTTCAGCAAGATTATCAGCATTGGAATATGATAAGCAGTTGATACCATTGATTAGTTCATGCGGAGCACATAAGACTGACTTTGTTTCCAAGCTCCTAAAACACTGCACTGCACCGTTAGCAGCAATTTCATAATGCCGGAGACAGTCCCACCCGCCGCGTTTCGTGGTAATTCCAAATTTAGCCTGTTGTAGATTTTGATAATACTGTTGTTCCTGATGAAAAACATGGTCGGTATGTTCATCTTTCTTTTGATGAAACGCAGGATGTTCCAATACCTCCTTATCAACAATATGGCGAGGCAATAAGGTTAGTTTACTTTCTCGTGTAATTCCATAGGTAATTTTTTCTTTTGGAATAGCAAAGCTTATGGGCTGAATAGTTTTGGGGACTAGCAATCTTCTAGTGTAAAGACTTTTGGGAATTAATTTATACCAATAATAATAGGATATTTTTGGAACTAATTCTCGTTTGAAATATACGAATTTATGAGCTGCGTCCCTCCAAATTGGAATATGATCTTCACCGTCGAACACCATTGTATTTTTTGGTGTAAGCCATTTTTGCAAAGAAACATATAATGCTTGTGTGCGCCAAATTGAACCGAAAATAATAAGATCAAATTCATTATTTCGTACCCTGTCTTCTATATCCATTCTATCTACTGGAATATCCGGCAGTGTCCGCCAAACCGTAAAGAGTTTTCCATACGCACGTTCGGGAGCACGGGCAGTATAGCCCTGATACATAACCTCTTTTTTGGGATATTCTACACAATCTGCTCCTAGTAACGAACGGAATCCATGCAACATTCCATCTTCCAAATTATCGCAACCGGATGAAGTAATAAAAAGAATTTTCATAAAGAAACTGATTAAGAATTGAAGGCATAAATAAGAAGGGCGTTTTCTCTGTAAGTGCAAATTTATGGTATTCTAGTTTTTCCGGTGTGCTATTTCATACTTATCGTTTTGAAATTGCTTTTTCTACTGCAAAAAGAAGTGAACGGTAATGGTGCCCTGTTGCCTCACTCATCCCCATTTCGCAGGTGATATTACTTGAATAATAACCGTCGAAACGGGATTGCTTTACTTCGGTGGCTTCTTTTTTTGTGGCAGAAGCAGTAAGTTCCGGAAATTGCAAACCCTTGTCCCCGGCAAAGCCGCAGCAATTCAGATCTTCGGGAATGGTAACATTTGATGCACATTTCAACGCAACAGATTCCATCTTATCCAAGAGTCCCATCTTGATTAGCGAGCAATTCGGGTGTAATACGATTGATTCATCAATTGCTGTAAGCGACAGTTTTGGAAGCAGAATATCATGAACAAACTCGATACTATCCATGATAGTAATTTTTTTCCACCGTTCCAGGGTGAGCGGTTTGATTTCCTTTGGAGGAGTTTTAAGAAAAAGTGTGCAAGAACTTGCATCGATAACAATCGGTAATTTCCCTTGAAGTGACCATTCCCAAAAATCATTGATTAATTGTTCCCACATTGCAACTCCACTTTCAGCAAAACCTTTTGACGAGAATGAAAGCCCGCAGCATCCTGAACTTCCGGATGGAATAAACACAGGAAAATGTGCTTTCTCAGCAATTCGTACAAGGGCTGCCGGAAGGTTGTCTGAGCCAGATTGACCGAACAACCGTGATGTACAAGCTGGATAATAAACTGCCGATGCACTTGCCGGCACTGTTTCCGGAAGTTTGGGAGGGTGACCTAAAAAGGGCTGCCACGATAGCTTGTGTCCGGAGAGTGAAGTGATTAAACGGGAGATTCGTTTTGTAGCTGCAGTACCAAGTATTGATTTACTAAGGTTTGCTGAGCGAAGCCCAACCTTTGCTACAATAAGTGCAAAAGGAAATTGATGAGCAATACGGTTTGCATTACGTTTGGCTGTTTGCGAATGCATGGTGTTCTTTGTAAACTTAACCAGGTCACCCGTATTAATCCCTACCGGACAAACAGTTGCGCACATTCCGTCAACAGCACAGGTTTCAATGCCTGAATAAAGGAAATCATCGTGCAATTCTTTAAGTGCATCAGTTTGATGTTCTAATGGCAACCGCTGCATTTCCCGCCATAGAATGATACGCTGGCGAGGAGTAAGTGTAAGATTTTTACTTGGGCATTTAGATTCACAGAACCCGCACTCGATACATTTATCTACTATTGGATTAACAAGTGGTAACGATTTAAGGTTGTTTGTATGATTATGCGTATTACTGCTAATAATTACATCCGGGTTAAGAATTGTATCCTTATCAATCAATCTTTTCAGCTGTTTCATGATTGAATAGGCGGTCTCACCCCATTCCTGCTCAACGAATGGAGTAATATGTCGCCCGGTACCATGTTCTGCTTTTAATGAACCATTATATTTTCCGATGACAAGTTCAGCTAAATCATGAATAAACGAACCGAAATGCTCTGCGTCTTCGAGAGAATCGAACGAATGAGCAGCTACAAAATGCAGGTTTCCATCCTTTGCATGACCAAACACAAATGCATCATTGAAACGGTGCTTTTTGAATAGAATGTGGAGGTCTTCCACAGCATCGGCAAGCCGCTCGATAGGGAAGGCAACATCCTCGTTTAACAGGGCAGTTCCGGCAGCTCGCATCGCTCCGGCAGTGGGGAACATTCCTTTGCGGATGCTCCACATTGTTGCTTGTTCTTTGGGGTTTTGGGTAAATTCAGGTTGAAATAGCAATTCCAGAGTGCTAATAGCAGAATATGCATGCTGCATTTTTACTGCCAAATCTTCCTTTGTCACGGCTTGAAACTCAGCTAACAGAGCAGCAGTACCATCGGGAAGTGTTTTGAGAATTGCAGGGCTAATAGGCAAGTGCTCCACAGAACGTAAGGCATGTCTATCCATCAGTTCGAGTGCTTCTGCACCGGCATCTCGTAATGGCACAATGGCATTACACGCGGCATGTACACTCGGGAAATAAAGCATTGCAGTCGATTTACAGGGATTATCGGGAATTGTACGGAATATTGCGCCAGCAATAAACCCAAGAGTACCTTCACTCCCAACCATCAGTTTGCCAAGAATATCAGCCGGTTTTTCTTCATCAAGAAAAGCATTTATTGAATATCCGACAGTGTTTTTAATTTTATATTTAGAACGGATTTTTGCGGTAAGTTCGCTATCATCAAGTATAAACTGACGCAGTGCTAAGATTCCGTCATAAATTTCAGGACAATTATTTTCCAATAGTTCATCCGCATCCTTATCAGCTGTGTTGATAAGTACTCCATTCGGAAGGATATAGGTGATAGATTCAATCGTATGGTAGGAATTATTTGCCACCCCGCAACACATCCCGCTTGAATTGTTGGCTATAATTCCACCTGTCATACAGGCATTCATGCTTGCCGGATCCGGACCAAGTTTTGCACCGTATTTTCTGAGAATCTGGTTGACTTTGCTCCCGATTACTCCTGGCTGAACCCGTACACGTTTTCCATCATCAATAACTTCTACATTGTCCCAATTTCTGGAAATATCAACGATAACTCCGTTTGTAACCGACTGACCGGAGAGCGAAGTTCCGGCAGCACGAAAGCAAAGGGGGATTTTATGGTGGGTACTCCATTTGAATAATGCCTGTATTTCCTGAACAGAAATCGGGCGAACAACCGCTTCGGGGATAATACGGTAGCAGCTTGCATCGCTTGCATAAGCAAGGCGGTCAATCCACCGAGTTAGGACGCGATCGGGAGCGAGGATTTTCTCTAGGGACGATTGGATGGAGGATGTGGGGTGCGGTTTCACTTTGGAGATAAATTAAAGGTTAATAAACCTTGAAGGTTTTTGAAAACCTTCAGGGTTTGAAGTCTATAACGAATATCTAAAATTATCAAAATTAATTGACTCCTGAAACCTTGAAGGTTTTCGAAAACCTTCAAGGTTTGAAATTCCTTATTAATTCAGATTCAAATTACCAATCATTAGAAAATTCCTGTGTATCAATAGATTGTTGATGAAACTCTATAAAAGCCTTCGCACCTCCAAACCAAGTCAATACTTTATCTCGTTCAATTCTAGTGGCTTTTGTTGTACATAACGTTTGATATGATGAAAAACGCCAATCATTTATATTATCAACAAATCCATGATGTACAGGATTAGAGTGTATATAATGAATCAATTTCGTAAAATAATTGACGTTGTTTACAACTTTTCGTTTAATATTGGTGCGAAATACTGACCCTTTCCGAGCGAACATTTTGTTATATGCTTTTGCGTAAGAATTTAAAAAATTACTGAATTGTTGATTTAATTTTTTGTTTACGATATCGCTTAAGCTCTGAGGGTTCTCAAAATCGAAAGAATATGCTGTGGTATTCTTAAAAAACTCTATTAGTTCTTTTTCTGCTTTAATACACACCAAGAAATGAAAATGATTAGGCATTAAGCAATAAGAATAAGTATCTAAAACAGGAGAAAGGTACTGCGAGTACTTATGCAGAAAATACAAATAATTATCTTCTATTCTAAATAGATTATCATCACCATTTGCATGGTTGTACAGGTGATAGTATGTGTCGGGTATGAAAGGGGTTTTGGCTTCCATTTTTAAGTAAATTATTATATGGATTTATGTCTTAAAACAATCCTAAACCTTGAAGGTTTTCGAAAACCTTCAAGGTTTGAAGATGTTCTATTAATAAAGATTCAGCTCATCCCCGCCGCCTTCAGCTCCGTCATAGTACACAACGCCCGCATCTCAATTCCTGCCGCGGCAAGAGCTTCTCTTCCACCCTGCTCACGGTCAATAACACACACGCAGCACAGAATATTCGCACCTGCATCACGCAAATCCTTTGCACTTAGCACAACCTGACCGCCACTTGTGATTACATCTTCTACGATTACAATCGGCACTCCGCTAATCTCAGCACCTTCCGAAACCTTGTTCGTTCCATAGCCTTTAGCTTGTTTGCGGACGAATGCTGCCGGAAGCCCGGTTGCGAGCGAGAGGGCTGTTGCAATCGGTATTCCACCCATTTCGAGACCTGCAAGAACTTGTACGTTATCGGGTAGGAGTGCTTTCAAATGTTCGGCAATTGCTGCAAGTAAAGCCGGGCGGCTTTCAAAAAGGTATTTATCGAAATACTCATTGCTCACTTTACCTGAACGGAGTGTGAATGTGCCTGTTAGATGGGATACTTCAAATATTGCTTTGGATAATTCTTGATGTGTCATATATTCTTGTGTGTAGTAAATGAAAAACTAAGCTGTGTACAATTGTAATATACTACATTTTTTCGTCAGAATTAGCCGCATTGTCTAATGTTTTGCTCAGAATATCCTTGATGATATCCCATGAAAACCCTTGCCGTTGTAAATATCCGATCAGAGCGGTTTTCTGCTTTTCAATAGGTTTGTGAGTAACAGATCTGAGTTTCTTTTGGGCGGCTTTCAGTGCTAGTTCAGATGTGTCATCTTTTGGGAAGAACTGCTCAATTGCTTCTTGGGCTTCAAGTTCGGTTATGCCACGTTTGCGGAGTTCCATTTTTACCCTGCTTGCCGATGATGGCTTGCGAAGCAGGAAATCTTTTACGAACATTCGTGCATATTCTGCATCATTCAGATAATCGAATTCTTTAAGGTACTGTATAGCAAGGTCTTGCTCCCGAGTAGAAAAACCAACTTCCTGTAATTTCCGCCTGACTTGGGTTTCAGTTCTGGGTTTGTACGACGCGAATGCAACTGCACGCTGTTTTGCATCTATGATTCTTTGACGCGCAAGGATAGTGTTCTTAAGCTGTTCTGTAAGGATTACCCCTTTTCCTAACTTGAACTCCAATACCAAATCCATCGCACACTCCAGAGCAATGTCGTTACCTGAAAAGACAATGCACAGTGGTTTGCGTCTTCGTTTTAAGATTCTGGTAATTATTAATTGCTCGGGCATAATAATAGCATCAAAATTGGAATTTCAGCATTTTTCCGGATAACTTGTTAAATCCCCTCAGTCCCCTTTAACAAGGGGATGACGTAAGTTTTTTTGGGGGGGGGGAATGTTAGAGTTGTATTTTCATGTCTCCATGTCTCCCCCTTGTTA
>CALMMI010000081.1 GCA_937868245.1 uncultured Ignavibacteria bacterium
TGTAAATGGAAGTACTCTCAATTATATAGCTGTAGCATCATCGGATACTAATTATGTGTACGCAGGGAATGATGGAGAATTATCGTACTCATCCAACGGCGGAAAATCGTGGAATGCGATTACCATACCTGCTCAACTTGGAAGTATAACACATCTTGCAGTGCACCCTAAAAACCCACAAAGGATTTGGATAACCGTTTCAGGGTACGCAAGTAAAAAAGTGATGGAATCCGGTAATGCCGGAGGGGCATGGACTGATATTTCGGCAGGCTTACCCTCAATTCCGATAAATTGTATTCTCTACCAGAATAATTCGCCAGACAGGTTGTATGTAGGTACAGAGGCGGGTGTGTATTACCGCGATAACGACTTACCTCAATGGCAAGCATACAACGAGGGCTTGCCCAATGTGATAGTAAGCGACCTTACGATTAATTACAATGCAAAAAAACTATTTGCTGGAACGTATGGCCGTGGAGTATGGGAAGCAAATCTAATAACGTGCTCTGCTGCTCCGGTTAGTATGGCAGTTACCGGCGGTAAAAATATCATTTGTAATGGTGATAGTGTAAAGGTAACTGCAACTGGCGGTTTTAGTTCTTACGCATGGTCGAACGGGGCAGCAACACAGTCAATTTATGTTAAAACAGCAGGGCAATACTCTGTAACGGCAACTGATGCGCAAGGATGTTCTTCAGTTTCACCCACAATAGTGTTTACAATCAGTGTTGCAAAAATACCTGCTATCAAAGGAAGTAACAATGATTCAACTACATGCGAAGGCAATCCGATTTCTTTGGATATAGGGTTCGGATTCGCAGGATATTCAATCAAATGGAGTACAGGTGATACAACCCGTTCAATAAAAGTATCAAAACCAGGGACATATACTGTAATGTCAGTCAGCACGGGAGGTTGTGTTGGTCTTTCCAAGCCGTTTGTTGTAAAACCCGGTGTTGCTCCTGAAAAACCTACTATATCGTTAAGTAAAGATACTTTGATAGCGAGTCCGGCAAATGCCTACCAGTGGTATATTGAGGGTGCACAGCTTTTTGGCGCAACTGCCCGTTGGTTTATCCCACCTATAGAAACTCTGGGGAAAAAGGCATCGGTTGCTGCATTTAATGAGGGGGGCTGTTATACAATTTCTGATGATTTTGTTGTTACGGTTACTTCCGTTGAAGAGGAAAAATCTCAGCAAGCTATCAAGTTATTCCCAAATCCTGCCGGCGAAATAATAACGCTTGATATGACCTTGGAAAGTACCGCACCCGTATCAGTTGAAATCACAAACTCATCCGGTAGTTCTGTACAAAAACTTGAATTTACTCCGGACGGACTTTCTATCAATCAGAATATTTCTCTAAAAGAATTACCTGTTGGTGCGTATATTGTTACAGCCCGTTCAAATGGCAAAACCTGGATTCGTAAAATTACGAAGGAATGACACCTACCTGCATTCTCTCATAAATTTTGCGTAAATTGCAGATAGGATAGCTGCTCTTTATAGTAAATGTTCAGTTGTAAGTTTTACCGTGTATTATATACTTAATCATCTTGTTAAGTAATATGTTTACGGGGTAAATCATCTGTAATAATTGTATTTACCGGCAGTATCGTACGTAAGAATTCTCATTGCCGAATTACAAATAATCCCGTCTATGCTCTGTCTTCAAAATGCTACTAACCCCGAATGGATAATTGCAGCTGCCGCAAATCTGAACGATGTGCTGATAGACCATGCACATTGCGAAAAAAAAGCTGCGTCGAATGCTTTGAGTATGGTTCAACGTTATCCTGAAAAGGAAAAAGTGGTCACAAAAATGATCTTTATCCTGAAAGAGGAATGGGAACATTTTGAAATGTGTTTTCAGGAACTTCAGAATCGTGGAGTAGTGTTTACACGTGATAAAGGAGACGGGTATGCGCAGCAGTTAGCGCTACTTGTCAGCAAACAGGAACCAATGAGATTTATGGACTTACTCTTAGTTGACGCCCTTATCGAAGCACGCTCTTGCGAACGTTTCTCGATACTTTCCAAATGCGAGGACATTCCTCAAGATTTACGTCAATTCTACCAATCGTTGCTTGCGTCCGAAGCTGGGCATTATCGTATGTTCACAGATTTAGCGCGTGAGTACTTTCCTGCTGATGAAGTAAAAGCACGTCTTAATGAACTTGCAGCAGCAGAAGCGGAAATTGTGAGAAACTTGCCGAATAAAGCAGCAATTCACGGGTAAATGAATCAAATTTGAAAATGTAATGAATATTATCTTTATGGGAACACCTGAATTTGCCGTTCCGTCACTCCAGGCAATTCATGAGAAATTTGGAGTTTCCGCTGTCGTAACCGTACCCGACAAACCGCAAGGGCGAGGAATGAAACTTACACCGAGTGCAGTTAAAATTGCAGCTTTAGAACTGGGATTACCTGTTTTGCAACCACAATCACTAAAATCAGAACAATTTAGAAGTGAAATTGAAGCTCTAAAACCGGATATAATTGTAGTGATTGCATTTAGAATACTACCGTCGTCAATTTATACCCTTGCTTCGCTTGGTGCATTTAACATACACGGTAGCTTACTCCCAAAGTTTCGTGGTGCAGCACCGATAAACTGGGCGATAATAAACGGTGAAAAAGAATCGGGTGTCACATCGTTTCTCTTGAACGATAAGGTTGACACAGGAAAGATTCTCCGTAAACGCACATGCGAAATCTCAGAAACAATGACAGCAGGGGAGCTGTATGCTGAACTTATGCCGCTAGCTGCCGAACTTGCTGTTAAAACGAGTGCGCTGCTTTCCGAAGGGAATGCTGTACCAATTCCCCAGGATGATTCTATTGCAACTCCCGCTCCCAAACTTTTCAGGGAGAATTGTTCGATTGATTGGACGAAAGCTGCTCATGATGTAAAAAACTTTGTCAGGGGAGTTAATCCTGCGCCGGTTTCATGGGTTATGTGGGATGATAAACGATTGAAAATTTACACTGTAGGAGTTTATGATGCAGCATTGCCAATAGGGGAATGGGAGATTTCAGACGGCAAATTTATTGTCGGTTGCGGTGATGGGAAAAGTGTAACATTGCTGGAAATTCAGCAGGAAGGTAAACCCAAAATGAGTATCGATGTGTTCTTACGAGGGTATCGCGGTGATTTGAAGGGTAATTTCAGTCTAAATTAATGAAAAAAATGGTTGATACACTTCCTTTTCCAAAGTTAAACGGTCGTCTGGCTCTTACGTGCAAATGGATACCAAAGAATACTAAAAAGTTGCTTGATGCAGGGTGTTCATTCGGATATGGAACGAACTATTTCAGTACTCATTCAGAGCAAACCTTTGGAATAGAAATTGATCAGGAAATGGTGGATATTGCCAAAAATCGGTATCCTCATATTAATTTTGTTCAAGGTGTGTTAGATAATTTGCCGTTTGAAAGTAATAGTTTTGACACCATCGTTTGCACAGATGTTTTGGAACATGTTCCGGTTGAAATTGCTGCACTTAATGAACTGTTTCGTGTTTTGAAATCAGGCGGAACATTCATTCTCACTACACCTCACAAAGGATTGTTTACGCTCCTTGACCCCTATAATTACGGATATTACCTCCGTAAGAACTTTTCCTGGCTTTATAAGATACTCTATAAAGTCCTAACACGAAGAACTGCTATTAAAACGGAAGCCGGATATAAACACCGTCATTATACAAAACAAGAACTCATCGATTTATTAGATGCTTCGTCGTTTAAGGGGTGCTATCGAATTGAAAAGGTATTTCGGTCTGGGTTACTTGCCGAGGTATTGGCAATGAATATTGAACTTGCTGTTCAGTTGATTTTCAGGAGTAAATCTGTTCAAGGGTTTTTGGAGTCGCTAAAGGATGTGGCAGCTATTGATTTTAATATTCCTTATGGAGTTGCGGCATATAATATTGCTATTCTTATTCGGAAAGAATGATTACACAGTAAGTTAACATTAGATACTTTATGCTATATGTAGAAATTAATAGATTGTAGTTGCTATTTTATGAAAAGGAAAGTTTTACGACACTTCGACGGGCTCAGTGTGACCAGTTGAATTTTGTCACACTGAGCCCGTCGAAGTGTTCAAATACTTGCCATATTTCAACTAAGAGAATTGAAATACGTATGTTCCTCAAAAATAGATTATACTCAGATATAACTATTTCGAATAAATTATAACTTAGAAGTTTCACCGGCTGAATTAGTCCTTACTCCAAAACGAAATCCCCTTCCGGGCATAGGGTAATTAAGCACCACCGAATACTGCTCATTAAACAGATTATTACAATCCGCACGTAATGTAAAATTGATATTCCCTATAGTAATTTTCTGTTCTGCAAATACATTAACCTGTATATAAGAGGGTAGTGTACTTTCAGAAGAATTATCAGCAAGTGTATATCGGAAACTTGAATAGTTTGCTGAAAAACCCACCATCGATTTATCAATCGTAACAATTGCATTCCCTGATATTATTTCTTGGGGGATATATTGTATTTGTTTGCCGAGGGTAATTGAATTAACTGTCTCGTCTGTGGTTGTTTGGCGGGTATAAGCAATTCTTCCTGATAGTAACTGAGGAATGATTTCTCCACCGCAACTT
>CALMMI010000082.1 GCA_937868245.1 uncultured Ignavibacteria bacterium
ACGGAGATTGGGGTTTTCTCTAAGAAAAACTGCGTGCATTATCTCGATATCCGTTAAACTGCGATTTTCGGCAATAGCCTGTTCAATCCACGGATATTTACCAATTAATTCTACGTCTTTTGTAATATCTTCTATAGTAGGCAACCACCCATATCGATTACCTAAAATACCAATAAAGAACGGACGGCATCGGTCGATTTCCTCTAAACAAACTTTTACAACTTTACCTTGTTCGGCTTCTTCGGCGGTTACGCCCCAACGTAAGTCTATCTCGGTAAGTTCCACTCCGCGATCTCTGCATATTTTGCGGAGTCCGGGAAAAACCTTTTTGACAAGATACTCGCGTTCAGGCTGTAAATCTTGGAAAGTCGAGGAAATGAACACGCGTATCTCAGGCGTTTGATCTTGTTTCGGAGGGGAATTGTGCGGAGTAGTCATAGTTACAATGACGTGAGAGGATACAATACGATAAATCGTATTGCAATAATAACCACAAATACTGTGGCTTCCAAATAAAATATTGGTGTTTTTTTTGAAAAACAATCATTTTACTTTGCAATTTGACATAAGCGACCTATTTTCGGATAAAATATTTGTACTATCCGTAGTATTGTTCAATTTATATCTAAGGTTATCCTTATGAAACGTAGTATTATGAAACATAGCGCATTGCTCTTCTGTGCTATAGTTCTGCTTGCCGCTTGCGACAAAAAACAGGAAGAACCAATTCAAGATAAGCCCGAATTCCGTCAGCTTCAAAATAAACTGACCGACGTATCCAGTGTACGCGACAGTTTACTACAAGTAGTTGCCGAATCGGCAAAACTTATCAATGAAGTAGATGCAGAACTCGCAAGAATCAGTGAAGCACCTCCTGGAACCTTATCACCCGGTGCGAAGCAATCCATCAAAGAAAAACTCTTTGCATTGGATGTAAAAATTGCAAAAAATAAGAAGCAAATGGCTTCACTCCAACAAAAAATTAAGAAGATGACCGGCGAAAAAAATGAAATGAGTGCTCAAATTACGACACTTACTCAAATTGTAGATGAGCATCAAAAAACAGTGGAAACCCAGCAAGCCCGTATTAGTGATTTAGAAACTCAAATGGGTGTTCTTGCCGAAGATAAAAAGCGTATTTCCGACAGTTTGTCCGAAGAACGCACTGTACGCACTGAAATCGAAAATGATAAGAACGCAGCGTATGTGATTATCGGCACTTTGGATGAACTTGAAGAAAAAGGAATCATCCGTAAGGAGGGAAAAACACTGTTCTTTGGCGGAAGATGGGTTCCTGTGCCAACTGCCGATCTTAATTTATTTACTAAAATAGATATTCGCAAAAAACAAAGTTTGGAATTGCCTCCCGGTATGGTTGTTGAAAAAGTGATTTCAGCACACAATGCTAAATTCCTTGAACCTGATCCAAATACTGCCGGTCCGCCGATGGTGAACATTGCAAAACCGGATCAATTCTGGAAAACAGACCGCCAGCTTATTATAGCTGTTGAGGAAAAATAATAGGTCGTCAGTTATTTAAAATAAGAAAAGACGTAGATTAATTTCTACGTCTTTTTTTGTTTAAATTATTTGCTGTAAATGACATCTTTTAATGTGTACATCTAATGTGTACATCATTCTGAGCGCAGTGAAGAATCTCCGTTAGCCAATTCGTCCTGCAAGTTTCACACATAAAGGGAGATTCTTCGGTTTAAGAATCCCTCAGAATAACAAGCGCAACTATTTTATATTTAATGTCTTTGTATTGTTTTGATGTCGGTTTTTTGGCTGTCGTGAACTCCGATAACCAACTTGAGCAACGCTAAGAGGCTCTCATTAATCAAATATATACCGCATCCCTTGTTGTGCCCATCCTGCAAATTCATCAATGGCATTCGCTTGGGCGTTATCGGGATAATGCATTAAAAACATTTTCTCTGTTATTTCTTTCGGTAATGTTTTGAGTTCAGGCAAACATGCATGTACCGGATTCGGGTTTATTTGGGAATCGTGGAACATCCATTCCGAACGGCTTGCATACATATCTATAAGTTCACGGTCGAATTTAGTATCACCCGAAATAAAGATACGGTTATCTACAAACAAACCATAAGTAATGAACGCTTCTTCGGATGAAGGGGCTTGTTCCGGTATATGATTAGTGAGGAACAGTTCGATATGAATATCACCGTAATTCACTTCCCATATTTCGCGGGGGACGCTGGTTTTAAGTGTAGGGCGTACTACATCAAAAAAATCGGAGAAACCCAGCCGTTTACCTTCGCCATTTACTTCATTCCATTCCATTCCGCCACGCAGGCTCATCTCCCATAATACTTTTTCATAGGGTTCGTTGATGAGCATAGTAAGTTTGGGCTTGTCTAAAAACTTAATACCAACATATCTATTCATTAGAGCAAGGCATTCCACACCACCGATATGGTCGCTATGGCTGTGTGTTGGCAAAAAGACCTCAATATCCGGAACTTGTAATCCGGCAGTTGCTTCAAGTGCTACCGGTCCGGTAGTCCCAAAGTCAACCAAAACATGCTTATCACCTTTTATTATCAGGAAATTAGTTTGGTAATGGGTTTTTGCAAATGCAGATCCAGTCCCGATGAAAAATATTTCTAAATTTCCATCATTTGTTAGTGAAAGCTTGCCATCAATCGGTACTATTTTCATTAGTTCTTGCCTCGCAAAGTACATAGAATCATTATAGAAAAACACCTTCTTAAGTAGCCACTCAATTTTTATGCCGTAATTTTAGTCCAAAGTAAATACGAATGGTAGCCATAATATGGTTACACTGATAAATCCGCCAGGGTTTTCTCCCAACGTTTTGCATCAGGATGTTTTAGTTCTGTATAAAGTGTAATACACCTTCTGATAAGTTTGCCAGTTTCCTCCAGCTTTTCACTTGAAGAAAAAGCACCGGAATTTGATTCATCAAAACAAAGCAGACCTAAATCACCGCTGATTTCTGCTTCAAGTTGTTTTGCTCCGATTTCCTGGGTAATAGCAAGCCCTTGCTCCAAGTGAATTCTTGCTTCTGCAAGGTTACCCAGTTTTCTATGGGTGGCACCAATGTAATTGAGAGAACTGGCTTCACCTGCACTGCTGCCAATTGATTGACGGATAGCCAAACTTTGATTAAAGTAATCGAGTCCGCCTTCGAACTTACCAGTGGAAAACAGTAAAATTCCCATAGAATGAAGTGTGTCTGCTTCACCTGCACGGTCGCCAATGTTCTTACGGATTTCTAAACTTTGCTGAAGGTAGTCGAGAGCTTCGTCCTGTTTACCTTGAAGTCCGAGTACCAATCCTATATTTCGCAAAGAGTACGCCTGTTGTGCACGATTGCCAAGCATCCTGCGTATTTCTAACGAACGGTTGTGATATTCAAGTGCTTCCTGGAGCTTGCCTGTTGACATTAAGAGATTGCCTATGCTGCCAAGAGTTACAGCCTGTCCTTTTCTGCTATTGATAGCCTCGCGTGCTGCTAAGCTTCGCATCTGATACTCAAGCGACTCGTCGTATTTACCTTGAATTGCTTTGATAATCCCTATAATGTTGAGCATTGCTCCCTGTGCTTTAAGGTAATCGAACTGTTCAGCAAGTGCAAGTGTTTCTTTGGCGCGCGCTTCAGCCTGTTTGTAGCTGCCTTTATTTTCGAGAACGAATGCTTCACGCACCATGGCATCCAACATCCGTTCGTTTTTATGCAGCTTGCCAAATAGGGAACGCGCGCTGATAAATTCCTTTTGTGCCTTGTCGTAACGTCCGCGAATCTTATGGATGTTCCCACGCAACATCATCGCTTCTGCAGCCACTTCTTCCCATGTGGTTTTGTCGGTATCAGGCTTTGTGCGGAGCGATCGTGTGGAAGTATCATTCTTTAATAATTCCAAATAACTGTCCACCGCTTTAAGCATTCGCATTGCTTCTTCTTCTGCGAATCCTCGCCAAGCAGAACGTGCACCTTCCAGAGATACCGTTGCAGCAAATAGAAATTCGCCAAGTTCATTTGCATGTGTAGAAAGTCTGGGGGCGATATTCTGGACATTCACACCGTTTTCTATTGCTGATTCCCATTCTTCCTTTAGTACAAAGAATATTGCCTCGTGAAGTAGTTCGCGTTCTTCAACTTCCAAACTTTCGTACATGGCACGTTGAAGAAGCACATGAACAAATTGATACGCTGTTGATTCATGAGCATAATATCGTTGTTTCCCCAAACTCCTTACCACACGGTGGGTATCTTCAATAATCCTAAGTTTTTGCAGGATTTTGAGAGTTGGCACTTCGGTAAGTTTCGATAATACAAACGCAGTAAATGTATCTCCTTCTACGCTTGCATACCGCAACAGTTCTTTTGCATCTTCGCTTAACCTGCGGATACGCTCTTGAACAACCGCATACGCACTTTTGGGTACTCTGACATTTTCATACTGATTTTGAAACCGTCCGTTTTTGGGACTTACAATGCCGTCTTCTTCAAGTGTGTTCAAAAATTGTGTAATGAAGAGCGCATTACCGCCGCTAACCCTTGCAAGCCATTCCTCAAATTCGTCATTGTTTTCGTAGAGTTCATACCGTTTTCTGAGTAATGAATCCAAATCGTATGAAGTCATACGGGGAACAGGAATATCCGAAAACATCGAGTACCGTCCGAGTTCATTCCGAATATGCAGAATTGGATGTCCTGCTCCCTCTCTTGAGCTTTGGGCATCATCAGGGCGGTAAGCAACAATAAAAATAACCGGTTTATCCAGGAGCTGACGGGCAGCAGCAAACAAAAGGTTCGATGATGAAGTATCTGCCCAGTGAAAATCATCAATGACCAACACAAGCGGCGATACTTCGGAAAATTTACCAAGGAAATTAATGTATTGCTGAAATAACTGTTCCTGACTTCCTACAGCCGGTGCAGCCGCTGCAATGCTCCCACCGCGTTCCTTCTCAAGTTGTTTGTGCAGATACATCTGGTCGTAACTTTTTGTAACAATTTCAGCAGCAGCACCAACAACCGGACCCAGCACAGGTACAAGTGAAATCCAATTTGGTGCCGTATCGATAAAGAATTTGCTGAAGTCGAATTTCATCTTCCGTTTTTGTTCAATCACAGGAGCTTTCTCGCGAGCAGCAACTATTGTAACCAGTTGCTCCATAAGATCAATCCACGGTTTAAGAGCCTCTACTTCGCCTATGTCGTTATTTGCAAGAGGGGTGGAGCATTCGCTAATTGCAACTATCGGAACAGGAGATAGACCCTTTTTCTCGAAATGAGCAGGACAAGTATCCTTAAGTGCCTTCAATAATGTACTCTTACCTATTCCTGCCTCCCCGGTTAGAAACAGTACATTCTGTGTCGATCCGCTTGTAGAAGCAGTTTCAATACTTTGCAGTAATTCTGAGAGTTGCTGAGTGCGCCCTATCATAGTTGGAATCATGTTTTATATGATTAATAAATCTTTGTCAAAATGAATGCTTGTATAACGGCTTGTTTATCTGATTGAGTATGCAGTCTGTTGTATTGCAAACTTATGGGCAATAGTTTGGATTTACTGTGTTTTTAGGCACAAATTTACAGTGTTTTAGACAAATATTATGTAACTTACAGTTGCTTTTTACTGTACTTGAAATTTGAAATAGTACATTGCCGTATATAGTAGGTACGAAAATAAGCAATCTGAAGTTCTTAAAAGAACAATAAACTATCTTTTTTTATAGTTTTTGTTCATCTGAAAAAGATTTGTATTTCGTAATGATCCAAGTATTCAGAATTTACTCAGAATACAGAAGTTTTATCCTCAAAAGGTTGTTTTGAATATAAGGAATGAATGTTATCTATTTTGTCCTACAAAGTAAGTGAATCCAAATTTTAAGTGCCGAAACTATTTTTAACTATTAAGACACATAGTTAGATGGTAACGTGTGATTCTTATATGAATTGAAGTAGAAAGTACTGTTGAAAATAAGAACGTTTGCTTCGCTAAGTATTGCGTATGTTTATATATTAAAACACGTTAGGTGCAGGAAACAGGGCAAGGGTAAGATTGGAAATATGGAATGACTATATGAAGCCTATTATATAATTTATAGGGTATTGTATAAAAAGCCTAAGGGGTTATAATC
>CALMMI010000083.1 GCA_937868245.1 uncultured Ignavibacteria bacterium
TATTTATGAGAAACTACGTAAATCAGTCGACTACTGTGTTGATTTGAATACATTATGGCAGACACTGTTAACTCCAAGAATGTTCAGGGAAAACTATAAGTAAAGACTATACAAAGTTAATTATGGCGCTCCCGTAATTTATTATGAAAAAGAATTATGTTATTTATCAGAGAGGATACAACGAGCATAAATTAACAACTTTATTATGCTACCCAAAAACAAAGCCGAGCTGTTACAAAGCATCAGTCAAATACTGCAGAATAAACAATTAAAATAAAACTTAAAAACTAAAATAGTTTCCCTTTTGAAGGGTTATCATTATGCTAACATGAATAAGAATACCAAATAAGAGTTTATCCTATCAAGTCTATAAATGTATAATGGAGAGTAAGTTTCGGAGCTTTGGGATTATGAAAAATATTAAAACCTTTGCATTGAAACTTTAAAAAAATCGTTTACTGATCAATAATATTTGGACTGCACTCCAATTTGTAATCCCGGTTGCAAAGAGGAAGAATTATCGATGAAGAAGAAGCTGACAGCTAATGGCTGTTGGCTGATAGCTTTTTCATAACTTTATATAAATTCTGTACATACGCTTTAAGGAAAGCCGGCTGTATCCTGCTGTGAATTATGAGATTATAAATATAAAAACAAGTATGTCTAGTTTATTATAAGACAAGAACTAATGAAATGATAAAGTTCCACCGTAGTGTTGAGTTTGTAAACCCACCGCTACGGAACTTTATAACGAGTCAATGCACGACTATAAACAACAGACTGACCTCATTTCATTATTCCGATAAATAACTTTCAAGTAAAACAGCTATCAGCCAACGGCTATAAGCTATCAACAAACAAAAAATCATTTCAATTCTTTAACTATGAACACCCTCGAACTCAACGGATCAACTCTTTCAATTCATGATTTTGTAGATGCTGTAAACTCTACTTCCACTCGCATTGTTCTTTCAGAATCAGCAAAACAAGCAGTTATTGCTGCAAGAAATACTGTTGAGAAATGGGTTGCCAATAATGAAGTTGTGTATGGAGTTACAACAGGATTCGGTGAGTTTGCCAATGTAGTTATCCCCCCGGGGGAATTGGAAGAATTACAAGAAAATTTGATTCTTTCCCACAGCGCGGGTGCAGGTGTATGGCTTGAGCGTGAAGTTGTACGCGGCATGATGATCTTACGGGTAAATGCCCTTGCAAAAGGTCATTCGGGAATCCGACTTGAAACACTCGAAACACTCCTTCAATTCCTCAACCTTGATATTGTACCTGCTGTTCCATCTCAAGGTTCAGTAGGAAGTAGCGGCGATCTAGTGCAGCTTTCGCATATTGCCCTTGCTCTTATCGGCAAAGGCAGTATCCTTATGGAAAACGGCGAAGTAATTTCCTCAAAAACTGTTCTGCAAGAGAACAATATCAAACCTGTTGTACTCAAAGCAAAAGAGGGTCTTGCCCTTATCAACGGAACACAAATGATGTGTTCTTTTGGTGGACTTTCAGTAGAAAAAGCCCGTAAACTTGCCAATATTGCCGATATAAGCGGAGCATTATCGCTTGATGCACTGCGTGGTACCGATAGAGCGTTCGATGAGCGCATTCACAAACTCAGGGGTTTCTCCGGACAGTTGCAAACAGCCAAGAACCTACGTGAATTACTCTCAGGAAGTCAAATTCGAGAATCTCATAGAACTGGTGACGACCGCGTTCAGGATGCATACTCACTCCGCTGTATGCCCCAAGTACATGGGGCTTCACGTGATGCAATCAATTATGTGTTTAACGTAATTTCTACAGAACTAAACTCGGCTAACGACAATCCGCTTATATTCCCCGACACGAACGAACATATTGAAGGTGGTAATTTCCATGGTCAGCCGCTTGCACTCGCTCTTGATTTTCTGGCAATAGCCTGCTCCGAACTTGCCAATATTTCCGAACGCCGTACAGAACGCCTCGTAAACGGTGCGCTCAGTAACGGCTTGCCAAGATTTCTTGCCAAAAAAGGCGGGGTTCAATCGGGAATGATGATTGCTCAATATACTTCTGCGTCAATTGTATCTGAAAACAAAGTGTTATCACATCCTGCGAGTGTAGATTCAATCCCAACTTCCGGAAATCAAGAAGATCATAATTCGATGGGTAGTATCTCTGCACAAAAGGCTTGGAAAGTAGTCCATAATCTACAAATTGTGCTTGCAATTGAACTCCTATGCGCAGCACAAGCAATTGAATTTTTACGTCCACTCAGAAGCAGCCCTCAGCTTGAGAATGTAATGAAACTCATTCGCAGAGTTGTCCCTGCTGCTGAAAATGACAGAATTATCCATCATGATATTCAACAAGTTATCGCACTTATTGAAAGTGGATTACTTGATAATATTCTAAGCGATTAGTTATGTTTTATCCGTACTGCCTATCATCCGTAGCGCAGGGTTTGCAAACCCTGCGCTACGGATGATAAATGAATTTCAAGTTCTACGTAATTAAACCATCATATTTTTATCTGCTTCATCCTCATCTTAGAGCATGAAATTTCCTCCCCTTTCTGTTACTAAAAACAAACTTGTCTTGTTTCGTGAAAAACACCCACTACTGTTTCAGAGTGGAGTAGTTTGCTTCTCTACCTTGATGTTTTTTCTATTACTCGACACCATTTTCCCTGTCAGAGTTAATATACAATACTCAACCATTGTAACTGCAAATGACGGGACGGTTCTCTACTCCTTCCTTTCACCTGATGACAAATGGAGAATGAAAACCGAACTTCCTGAAATTATTCCTGCCCTTAAGTCTGCTGTTGTTGCAAAAGAAGACCGATGGTTTTACTGGCATTACGGCGTGAACCCGGTGGCGATTGTTCGTGCTGCATTTAATAATATCATACACCAAAGAACAACTTCGGGTGCATCTACTATAACCATGCAAGTTGCCAGGTTACTCGAGCCGAAAGACAGAACGTTTTGGAATAAGATAACAGAAACATTCCGTGCTGTTCAACTGGAATTACATTATTCCAAAAACGAGATACTGCAAATGTACTTGAACCTCGTCCCGTTCGGTGGGAATGTAGAGGGAGTGAAAGCTGCTTCTCTACTCTATTTCGGAAGGCTGCCCGATCACCTTTCACTTGCTCAAATAACAGCACTTACTATCATTCCCAATCGACCTACTTCACTAGCATTAGGAAAGAATAACCATCTTATCCAGAAAGAGCGCAATAAGTGGCTCCGCAGATTTCAAAAAAGGGCTTTGTTTCCGGACAGAGATATACAGGATGCACTCAATGAACCGCTTGATGCAGTCAGGCACGACCCGCCACGCACAGCACCACATTTTGCATTGAGAATGAAAATGATGTTCCCTTCGGAAGCAATTATCAAAACCGCCCTTTTGAACCCGATTCAACAGAAAATTGAACAGCTTGCGCAAAATTATAGCCGCAGGATGCGCTTTATGGAAGTGAATAATGCATCTGTGCTGATAATCGATAACCAAACTCACAATGTTGTAGGGTATATTGGCAACTCTGATTTTAATGATATTGCCCACCAGGGGCAGGTGGATGGGGTGAAAGCCATCCGTTCACCCGGTAGTGCCCTTAAACCTCTTATTTATGCACTGGCAATTGATAAAGGACTTGCTACGCCTAAAACTATTATTACTGACGTCCCGGTCAATTACAATGGGTTTGCCCCGGAGAACTTTAACAGGAAATTCAACGGCAATGTTGCTGTTGAAAAGGCACTTGCCTTTTCGCTCAATGTCCCTGCTGTAAAAACTCTTGATAAAATGGGCGTTCCTTTATTTGTAGATAAATTACAACAATTGGGCTTTGAGCAGATTCGTAAGGATAGCAGGATTCTAGGGTTATCTGTAGCTCTTGGCGGGTGCGGAGTTCGACTGGAGGAGCTAACAAATATGTACTGCACTTTCGCGAATGGAGGGAAATTTCGTCCGCTTCAATGGCTCAATCCATCAAATTCAACTCAGCCCAGACAAGTAATCAGCGAAGGGGCAGCCTACATGATAACGGAAATTTTAACTCAACCTACCCGTCCGGATATTCCAAATCTTGCGCAAAGCAGCATCCATGTACCTAAGATTGCGTGGAAAACCGGAACATCCTACGGCAGACGTGATGCATGGAGCGTTGGCTACAACAAACGTTATACAATCGGTGTTTGGGTAGGTAATTTCGACGGGACAGGTGCACCCGAGCTAACAGGAGCAGATGCTGCCACTCCCCTTTTATTTGATATTTTCAACAGTCTGGAATACAATTCTGATAATAATTGGTTCGAACGTCCGGCAAGTGTGGATTTCCGGCTTGTTTGTGCAGAATCGGGTTTACCACCGAATGACTATTGCGAAAATCAAATCATTGATTATTATATCCCGACTATTTCTACTAATCGAAAATGTGAACATCTGAAAGCCGTTTTCATTTCAGCAGATGAAGATTTCTCGTATTGTACAAGCTGTTTGCCTGACAATGGTTATAAGCGAAAAGAGTATCCGAATCTCCAACCAGAATTGATTAGTTTTTACGAATCGGAACATATAGGATATGTAAAAATCCCCCCACATAATCCGGGATGCAGCAGGATCTTTTCCGAAAGAATGCCTACTATTTCTTCTCCGGTCAATGGTAAAACATACCTTTTGGAACGAGGGGAAGACCAGAAAATTATGCTTTCCTGCACTGCTGACAACGAAGTAAAGGTTGTCTATTGGTATATTAATGACAGGTTTATTCAAGCAGCGGATGCAGGAGCAAAAGTATTTGTTTCATCACCCGAAGGACAAGTAAAGATTTCGTGTTCAGATGATAAGGGCAGGAATTCTAATATTTGGGTGACGATTGGTTTGCATTAACAATCGAAACATCAAGAAGCATCAATCACTTATTTTATCAATCAATTACGACATATACTTAAAGTAAAATTCTAATTTTACAAATA